>NZ_JBYSZM010000018.1:0-124189 GCF_058787155.1 Sphingobium sp. FW305-3-2-15-F-TSA7
TTCGACGGCAGCGCCTTGCCCATCACCCCGGCGAACCAGCGATTGACCGCGATCGCCTGTTCCAGGTCGATCCCCGTCGGTACCCCCGACCTCTCCAGCAGGTAGACCAGATCCTCGGTCGCGACATTGCCCGTGGCCCCCGGCGCGAATGGGCAGCCGCCCAGCCCCCCGAGCGAGCTGTCCAGCACATCGGCGCCCGCTTCCCATGCCGCCCAGGCATTGGCGACGCCGGTCGCGCGGGTGTCGTGGAAATGCGCACGCAGCCGAATCGTCTCGGGCAGCAATTCGCGCAGCCGGCCGATCAGGTCGCGCACCTGGCCGGGCACGGCGACGCCGATCGTGTCGGCGACCGCGATCTCGACCGGATCGGCCTCCGCCAGCCTTTCGGCGATTTCGAGCACATGATCGGGCGACACCCTTTTCTCGAACGGGCAGCCGAACGCCACCGCGATCGTCACTTGCGGCACCAGCCCTTCCCGCCTGGCCAGCGCGAGCATGGCGAGATTCTCCGCCACCGACTCCGCCGAACTCTGCCCCTGATTGGCTTTCCCGAACGCGTCGCTGGCGACGGTCACGCAGCCCGCCTCGTCGACGCCGCGCTTGTTGCCTTCGCGCGACTGCGCGGCGCGCTCGACGCCCTTTCGGTTGAGGCACAGCCCGATATAGCGAATATCCTCGCGATCGGGCAGCGCGGCGATCACCTCGGGCGTGTCGGCCATCTGCGGAACCCGCTTCGGATTGACGAAGCTGCCGACCTCGAAACGGCGCGCGCCGGCGTCGATCATCCGGGTGATCAGCGCGACCTTGTCGGCGGTCGACACCAATAGGCTTTCATTCTGCAGCCCGTCGCGCGCGCTGACCTCGACAATCTCCACCCTGCGATCGGTCACGCGTGCTGCTCCTCGGCGACGAAGCCCTTCCACGTCGCCATATAGTCGATGAAATCGCGACCCAGACCTTCGCGCGCAAGATGCGCGCGGCTGACCGGCAAGGCTGCACTGGCGAAGCGCATATCGTGTTCCGCCAGGCGCGGGAAATCATGATGCAGGATGGCGCCGCGACCGATCAGGACGAAATCGGCACCGCGATCGAGGCATTCGCGCGCATTGCCCGCGTCGGTCAGCTTGCCCGCGACGCCCAGCCGCGTGCCGTGACGCTCCAGATCGGTGAACCAGTCCATCAGCGCACGGCCCTGCCACGCCGGATCCTCGGGCAGCTTGAAGGTATCCCAGCATGAGATGTCAACATAATCGACCTGCCCTTCGGCCATCAGCCGCCCAGCCAGCGCGCGGGCCTCGCCCAGGTCGACGCCGTAGCGCTCGGGTGAGAGCCGGACGCCGATCTGGAAGTCGGGCTGCGTGCGGGCGCGCAGGCCGGATACGACATCGAGCAACATGCGTGCCCGATTGTCCGCGCTACCGCCATAGCGATCCGTCCGCTGATTACGCTTCACGTCGAGGAACTGGCACAGCAGATAGCCGTGCGCGCCATGCACCTCGACGCCGTCGAAACCGGCCCGCTCCGCGCGCAACCCGGCAGTGATGAAATCCTCGATCGCCTGCTCGACCTCGCCAGTCGAAAGCCCGCGCACGCCGCGTTCGGGATCGTCGGCGACGCCGACCGGCGCACCTTCGATCAGGTCGCGCGGGGCGCGCATGCCCGAATGCTGGAGCTGGACCGACGAGACTGCGCCGCGCGCGCGCAACGCCTCGGCCAGCCGCGCCAGCCCGGGCAGATGCGCATCGTCATGGATGCCCAGTTGCCGCGGAAAACCCTTGCCGAGTGCATGCACGCTCGCGGCGCAGGTCATCACCAGGCCGAAGCCGCCATCGGCGCGCTTCACCAGCCAGCCGAATTCGTCGTCGGACAAGGTGCCGTCGTCATGGCTCTGCAGATTGGTGAGCGGCGCCAGCATCATCCGGTTGCGCATGGCGGGGCCGCGACGAAAGCGCAGCGGATCGTTCAACATCGAAGCCGCCACCGTCAGTTGAGCCAGGTCGCGGGTGGTGTGCTCGTCATTGCGCGATGGCCGACGACGTCGAGTGCGAAACCCTGCAGCGCGACCAAAGTCCGCGGCGAATTGGTGAGGAGAATCATGTCGTGCACGCCCAGTTCGGAAAGTATCTGTGCCCCTGCACCATAATCGCGCAGCACGTCGAGATCGCTCACCGCCGGGCTCTCGTCCGATTTGCGCCGGACGAAACGCGTCAGCATGTTGGGCATCTGCTGCGTGATCATCACGATCACCCCGGCGCCTTCGCGGCCGATCTCGGCCATGGCGCTTTGCAGCAGCCCGTGGCGCTCGCCTTCGACACCGAGCATGTCGGTGAACACGTCGACGACGTGCATGCGCACGAGCGTGGGCCGGTCGGGCTGGATCCGGCCCTTGACCAGCGCCAGCATCTCGCTGTCGATCGCCTTGTTGCGGAAGGTGACGGCCGTCCAGTCGCCACCGAAGATGCTGGTGAACGGCGCTTCGCCGACGCGTTCCAGATTATGGTCGCTGCGCAGCCGATAGGCGATCAGGTCCCGGATCGTCCCGATCTTGAGCCCGTGACGCGCGGCGAAGCCGGACAGGTCGCTCATCCGCGCCATCGTGCCGTCGTCGTTCATGATCTCGCAGATCACGCCCGAGGGATTGAGCCCGGCCATGCGCGAGATGTCGACAGCCGCCTCGGTATGGCCGGCGCGGACGAGCACGCCGCCGTCGCGCGCAGTCAGCGGGAAGATATGGCCGGGCGTAACGATCGCATCGGGCCCTTGCGCAGAATCGATCGCGGCCGAAATGGTGCGCGCACGATCCGCCGCCGAGATGCCCGTGGTCACGCCTTCGCGCGCCTCGATCGAGACGGTGAAGGCGGTTTCGTGCGCCGACCGGTTGTTCCGGCTCATCGGCCCGAGGCCAAGCGCATCGATCCTTGCCCTGGTCATCGCCAGGCAGATCAGTCCGCGCCCTTCGCGCGCCATGAAGTTGATCGCCTGCGGCGTCGCCATCTGCGCCGGGATAACCAGATCGCCCTCATTCTCGCGATCCTCGTCATCGACCAGGATGAACATCCGCCCGTTCCTCGCTTCCTCGATGATCTCCTCGGTGGTGGCGAGACCCTGGCCGGTCATCAGGCCACACCTTCCCGTGCAGGCAGGCGATTGGCCGGCTGCGGCCCGGCGGCCTGCGCCGCGTCGCGCCCCGCGCGGCGGCCGGAAAAGACGCCGTCGGCGATCGAGAGGCCACTGATATAGCCGTTGGAGTGGAGCCCGACCGCGGCCATGCCGGCGGCGTAAAGACCGGGGATCGCGGTGCCGTCCGCGCGCACCACGCCGCCGCTGTCCTCATCGACCTCCAGTCCGCCCAGCGTCATGAACTTGGTCATGGCGTGCCGATTGCTCATCGCCATGTTGACGGCATAGAATGGCCCCTTGCCCAGCGGCTTGCGCAGAACCTCCGTCTTGCCGACCCTGTCCGGCACGCCCGCCGCAAGATCGCGATCATGGCCTTCGATCGTCGCGCGCAGCCGGGCCGGATCGATACGGGTCTTCCGGGCAAGCGCACCGATGGTGCCACCGCGCCGCGTTCCGCCGATCGCATAGTTGATCAGCATCGGCACGCCGAAATATTTGAAGCGCTGCCAGCCGCATGTCAGCGATTCCCAGATCGATTTCCGGAACGAAGCCGCGTTGACCAGCAACCATGCATCGCCGTCCGGCTGACGGGCGATCTCGCCACCGATCAGGCTGACATAGGCGTCCTCGGCGACGAAGCGATCACCCAGGGCATTGACCATGACGCCGTCGAGCAGGGCCTCGGGTGGGGCGATGTTGCGCGCGATGTAGAGCGAATCCATCCGCCCGATCGCACCGCCGACCGACATGCCCATCTCGATGCCGGATCCGTCATTGCCCATGGTCGAAAGCCGATGGGTCACATCATAATGGCGTGCAAACCCCGGATCATGCCGGTCGACCAAATTGCGGCCATAAGCGAAGCCCCCGGTGCTCAGCACCACGCCGCCGCGCGCGCGGATCAGCGTCGTGCGGCCGTAGCGCGCCTCCAGATCGCGCATGGCTTGCAGCGCACGTTCGGTCTTGCCGTGATTGTGCGGCACATAGGGGTTGGCGCTTTCATACAGCGCTTGCTGTTCCGCCTGCTTGTCGGCCTGAAGCACGATCGCCTCGACGCCGACCACCTGGCCGCTCGACAAGCAGACCAGTCGCGTCGCGCGGCTGTGCGTCATCAGCGCGACGCCCTCTCGCTCCAGCGCGCGACGCAGTGCCGCGATATAATGCGCGCCGCCGAAACCGGGACCGACCGCACGATGCCCGCGCGGCGCCGGCGGCGCCTTTTCGGCAAAGGCCGGCGACTTCTCGTTCCCCGAATAATAAAGGAACTTGCCCTCGGGCGGGTAGGTGATCTTGTCGAGATAGGCGTCGGAAGCGTAGCGGACGCCATGGCCGATCAGCCAGTCGACATCGGCGGCACTGCCTTCGCAAAAGCGTCGCAGCGTTTCCGGGCGAACGGCATCGCCCACTTCCATACGCAGATAGGCCAGCATGTTCTCGACCGTGTCGTCAAAGCCCGCTTCGCGCTGGAAGCGCGTCGCGCCGGCATAGATGACACCACCGCTGTATGTCGTCGTTCCGCCGCCACCGAAACGGTCGAGCAGGATAACCTCGGCACCGCTTTCGCGTGCCTGAAGTGCCGCGGAAGCGCCGGCTCCACCGAAGCCGACGACGACGACGTCGGCATGATCGTCCCACTCGACGGCTTCGGCGTCATCGATGATGATCGGCTGCATACCCTCTCCTGATTTTGGAGAAAGCTAAACCATCCAATGTTAGATAACAAGCGATGAAATCAGCGTGGCGCCATTCTGATCGCGCCGTCCAGACGAACGTCCTCGCCGTTGAAATAGCCGGTCTCGATCATTGTCAGTGCGAGCCTGGCATATTCGTGGGGCAGGCCGAGCCGCTTGGGAAAGGGCACCGACGCACCCAGCGCATCGCGCACATGCTGCGGCGCCTGTGCAAGCAGTGGCGTGTCGAAAATGCCCGGCAGGATCGTGTTGACCCGGATGCCGTCGCCCATCAGATCGCGCGCGATCGGCAGGGTCATGCCGACCACACCACCCTTGGATGCAGCATAGGCGGCCTGCCCGACCTGTCCGTCTTCGGCCGCGACCGACGCGGTGTTGACGATCGCGCCGCGTTCGCCGTCCTCGAGCGGATCGAGCGTCAGCATGCCGGCCGCCGATTTGGCGATACAGCGGAAAGTGCCGACCAGATTGATCTGGACGATCCGGTCGAACGCATCGAGCGGGAAATGCTTGATGCTGCCGTCCTCGCGCGAGCGGCTGGCGGTCTTGATCGCATTGCCGGTGCCCGCGCAATTGATCAGGATCCGTTCCTGGCCATGCGCGGCGCGCGCGGCGACGAAGCCGGCATCGACGCTGTCGTCGGAAGTGACGTCGACCGCGCAGAACACGCCGCCGATCTCGGCCGCCACCGCCTCGCCCTTCGCGGCGTTGAGGTCGAAGAGCGCGACCTTCGCCCCCTTCGCCGCCAACGCCCGCGCGGTCGCTTCGCCCAATCCCGAAGCGCCGCCGGTCACGACCGCCGCGCAGCCTGAAATCTCCATGATCCTCTCCCTATCGTCCGGTGAATTGTGGGCGTCTTTTCTCGTTGAAAGCGCTGACGCCCTCGCGAAAATCGGCGCTTTGCGACAGTAGCACCTGATTGCGATCCTCGAGCGCGATCGCCGCCTCGAAGCTGGGCGCGTCGAGATTGACGTTGAGCACGTCCTTGGTGAAGGCAAGCCCGAGCGGCGCCGTGGCGAGCATCGGCTCGACATAGGCTGCCGCAACCGCCTCCAGCGCGTCACGCTCGACGATCTCGGAGACCAGCCCGAGCCGCAACGCACGATCCGCGTCGAGATCACGACCGGTCAGCAGCAGCTCATAGGCCGCGGATGCACCGATCAGGCGCGGCAACAAATAGCTCACCCCGACATCGCAGCCGCCCAGGCCGATCCTGATGAAAGCGGCATTCATCCGCACCTCGGGCGTCGCCAGCCGGATGTCGCTCGCCAGCGCCAGCACGAAACCGCCACCGACCGCAGCGCCGTGGAGCAGCGCCACGATCGGTTGCGGGCATCGCCGCATGGCGAGCATGACGTTGCGCAGCGCGTGCTGGACACGCATCGCGGTGCCGATGCCGTCGTCGAGCACCGACCGGGTCAGGTCACTGGCCAGATCCGCCCCCGCACAGAAGCCGCGTCCGGCGCCGCGCAGCACGACCACGCGGCAAGTGTCGTCGTCGCGCAGCCCTTCGAAATAATCGCCCAGCGCGCGGGTCAGCGTCTCGTCGAGCGCGTTCAATCGTTCGGGCCGATTGAGCGTCACCCAGTCGACCGCGCCACGGCGCTCGATCAGCAGCGGCACTGTCACAGGATCGGCCATCATGCTCTCCCCAGAAACGCGATTGTCGCCCATCGCCTTATCAGTGGCTTTCTTTCCAATCAATGTTAGATAAACTTCGCGAACCGATGAGGAGGAGAGGCAATATGGGCATAGCGGGCAAGACCGTCGTGATCACGGGCGCGAGCAGCGGCATCGGCGAAGCGACGGCATTGCGGCTCGCGGCGAGCGGCGCGGCGGTGGTCCTCGGCGCGCGTCGCGTCGACCGGCTGGACGCGCTGGTCGCCCGGATCGAGGCGGATGGCGGGCGCGTGTCGGCCATGGCGTGCGACGTCACCCGCCGCGCCGATCCGGAGGCGCTGGTCGCACATGCGGTGGAGCGCTTCGGGCGGATCGACGTGCTGGTGAACAATGCCGGCGTCATGCCGATCTCACGCCTCGACCTGCTCGATGTCGACGGCTGGGATCGCACCATCGACACCAATATCAAGGGCGTGCTCTACGCGATCGCGGCCGCATTGCCGCGGATGAAGGCGCAGAAGAGCGGGCATATCATCTCGATCTCGTCGGTCGCGGGCCACCGCATCAACGGTGGTGCTGCGGTCTATGCCGCGACAAAGCATGCCGTGCGCGTGATCGCCGAAAGCCTCCGCCAGGAAGTCACCCGCGACGGCATCCGCAGCACGATCGTTTCGCCCGGCGCAACCGAGACCGAATTGTTCGACACGATCACCGACCCGACGACCCGGGATCGCCTCGTCCCCGCCGCGGCCATGGCATTGCCCGCCGACAGCGTGGCGCGCGCCATCGCCTATGCGATCGACGAACCCGACGATGTCGACATCAACGAGATCCTGATCCGTCCACAAGCGCAGGAAAGCTGATATGGAAGCGGCCGAGTCGGCATGGCCATAAAAACGATCGTCGTACGGATATGAGAGGTGATGAGCATGGGTGGAGCAACGGAGCGGGCGACGGAGATCGCGGCCAGGGTCGAGGCGTTCGTCCGCGAGACGATCGTCCCTTATGAACAGGATCCCCGGCGCGACGCACATGGGCCGACCGATGCCCTGCTCTACGAGATGCGCGACAAGGCGCGGGCCGCAGGCGTGCTGACCCCGCACATCCTGGCGGACGGCAGCCATCTGAGCCAGCGCGAGACCGCGCTGGTGCTGCGCAAATCGGGCCTGTCGCCGCTCGGGCCGCTCGCCTGCAACACGATGGCGCCGGACGAAGGCAATATGTATCTGCTCGGCAAGGTCGGCAGCGCCGGGATCAAGGACCGTTTCCTGACGCCGCTGGTCGAGGGCCGCGCGCGATCGGCCTTCTTCATGACCGAGCCGGCGGCGGAAGGCGGCGCAGGTTCCGATCCTTCGATGATGAAGACGACCTGTCGCCTCGACGGCAATCACTGGGTGATCGACGGTCGCAAGGCGTTCATCACCGGCGCGCAGGGTGCGCAGGTCGGCATCGTCATGGCGAAGGCCGAAGAGGGCGCTTGCATGTTCCTCGTCGACCTGCCCGATCCCGCGATCCGGATCGAGCGCGTGCTCGACACGATCGACAGCTCGATGCCCGGCGGCCATTCGATCGTCGCCATCGACGGCCTGCGCGTGCCCGCCGACCAGATGCTCGGCGAGGCCGGCCAGGGCTTCACCTATGCGCAGATCCGCCTCAGCCCCGCACGACTGTCGCACTGCATGCGCTGGCTGGGCGCCTGCACCCGCGCCAACGAGATCGCGACCGATTATGCCAATCGCCGCCATGCCTTCGGCAAGCCGCTGGTCGATCACGAAGGCGTCGGCTTCATGCTGGCCGAGAATCTGATCGACCTGAAACAGGCCGAACTGATGATCGACTGGTGCGCGGACATACTCGACACCGGATCGCTCGGCACTGCCGAAAGCTCGATGGCGAAAGTCGCGGTGTCGGAGGCGCTGATGCGGATCGCCGATCGCTGCGTGCAGGTGATGGGCGGCACCGGCGTGTCGGGCGACACCATCGTCGAGCAGGTGTTCCGCGAGGTCCGCGCCTTCCGCATCTATGACGGCCCGACCGAAGTCCACAAATGGTCGCTCGCCAAGAAGATCAAGCGTGACTGGAAGGCGGCCCAGTCATGAGCGACGACAAGTCAGGGCGGCTTGCCGGCCGGGTCGCGCTGGTCACCGGCGCATCGTCGGGGCTCGGATCGCGGTTCGCGCATGTGCTGGCGCGTGCCGGCGCCCGCGTCGTGCTCGGCGCACGGCGCGAGGCCCAGCTTGCAGATGTCGTGGCGGCGATTTCCGGCGAAGGCGGCGCGGCCATGGCGGTCGCGATGGACGTGACCGACGAGGCATCGGTCATCGCGGCCTATGACGCGGCCCAGTCGCGCTTCGGCCCGGTCGATACCGTTATCGCCAATGCCGGCATGAACCTCGCCGGCCCCGCGCTCGACATCGATGCCGATGCGATCGATGCCGTCATGGGCGTCAATGTGCGCGGCGTGTTCCTGACCGCGCGCGAAGGCGCGCGGCGCATGATCGCGGCGGGATCGCCCGAAACCGGGCGCGGCCGCATCGTCATCATCTCGTCGATCACCGCAACCGCGATCTCGCCGGGCCTCGGGCTCTACGCCGCGTCCAAGGCGGCATCGCTCCAGCTCGGCCGCACGCTGGCGCGCGACTGGGTGCGCAAGGGCATCAACGTCAATATCCTGTGCCCCGGCTATATCGAGACCGACCTGAATTCGGACTGGTTCCAGACCGATGGCGGCAGGAAGCAGATCGGCAAATGGCCGCGCGCGCGCCTGATGGGCGAGGGCGCGCTGGACGATGCCGTCGCCTATCTGTGTTCGGACGACAGCGCCTATGTGACGGGATCTGTGATGACGATCGACGACGGACAGTCGCTGGCGGGATGAGTGCGGAGGGCAATCCCTACGCCCCACCCGTCATGCCAGCCTACGCCGGCATGACGGTGTGGGTTTAACTCAAACCCCAAGCGCCCCGAACGTGCCCGCCTCTTCGGCGGCCAGCGCGAAGCGGGGGAGCAGGCGTTTCAGCGTCTCGATCGGCACGATCGTCTCGCGCGCGACGGACCAGATGAAAAGCCCGTACGCCAGATAGCGGCGGTAGAGCGTATCCGCCGCGTCCGGCGCAATCTCGGGCCCGCCCGATGCCGCGAGACCGTCGATATAGCGCGCCAGCAGTCCGGCCAGATGCGCGCGCCTGTCCGCCGGATCGAGCGAACCGACGATGTAGTAGATCGCGTCCATCGCCCATGATCCGCGTTGCAGCGTCTGCCAGTCATACCAGCCCGGCCGGCCATCGCCGCGCATATAGATATTGCCGAGATGCATGTCGCCATGGAGCAGGAAGCCGTCCCCGCCCTGGTCGGACGCCATCAGCGCCCGGAGTGCTGCCAGGACGCGTGCGGGATCGCGCATCACGGAAGGGACGACCTCACCCCGCGCCCCGTCCAGATGCGCCGAAAGCAACGCGATCGGATCCTTCTTGATCAGGCGGGGTACGACCTCCGCCGTGCGCGGCACCCAGTCGAACCGGCCCGGATCCCCCGCCAGCATCCGATGGGACAGCGCGTGCAGCCGGGCGAGTTGGTCGAGGAACGCCCCGACCTCCGCCACGCCTTGCGTGTCCCCCAGCCGGTAGAGCGTCGCGCCGGCAGACAGCAGATCCTCCAGCACCACGACGCCCTGACGGCTGGGCTCGTCGACCGATGCATGGACGCACAAAGGCATGCCGACATCGAGCCGCGGCGCGACGTCGCGATAGAAGCGCGCCTCGCGATAATAGGCGCCGCCTTCGAGCAAATGGCGCGTGTCGGGCGCGAACCCGCCTTTGACGAACAGATGTGTCGGCAGATCGGCAACATCTGGCCCGTCATAATCGACCGCGATCCGCGCACGTGCAGCGACCGCATTGACGATCGAGACCGTCGCGACATTGGTCACCCGCGTGCCGGGATGATTTTCCGATATCGCGGCGGACAGCCAGGCCGGCGAGATCGCCTGCTCGATCGTCGAAGGGATCGGCGCGGTCATGGCTGGCGCGGCGTCCTTTCGACAGGACTCATATATTCGCCGACGAACGCCCCGTCCGCGCCGCGCCAGATCGTCTGCTGAAAGCGCGCGAAGAGATTGGGGTTGAAATTGACGAACATCAGATTGGTGCAGATGCCGTCGAGCGTCAGCGTCCGTCCCACCTTGTCCACCGCCTCCAGCACGACCGCCGCCGGCTCGCCCGCAGGCGTATGTGCGGTCACGCTTAACCTGGCACGCTCCATGTCGGCCATTTCGCCGTCGCGCATCAGATAGCCGGTCGACGGCCGCCATTCATCGATCGGCCCGCCATTGCTGCGCGAGCGATTGACGACGAAATGGCCATCGGCGGTGGACATGCCGTAGCAGTGGAACAGCGATCCGCGCGCCGTACCGTCGGGACGCGGAGACCAGCTGCGGTCGCGCATGCCGACCGTGTCGATCGCGATCGCCTCGCCATCGAGCATGATCGTGCCGGTGACGGCGCAGGCCTGTTCGAAATGGCCCGTCGGCGTCGCGAGCGGCATCGACATGTCGATGCCCAGCATCTCGCCGCCGCTCTTGATCCATGGCCGGTCGAGCGCGATCCAGTCGAGGTCGAGTCGCAGCCGCCCGGGATCGTCGAACGCGACGCGGTAATGGCGCAAGGGGGTGATCGTGCGATAGTGCAGCCCCTCGAACCGCAGATCGGTCAGCCGGCCGCCGGGCATCGGCAGGTTCCAGCGGAAATGCCAGTAGCGGCAGTCCCACGGCGTCTCGCCGCTGCTGTCCCAGACGAAGATCGCGAGCGATGCGACCGACAGATTGGGCCGGAACAGCGGATAGACGGTGAGCGACAATCCCCGTTCGGCGACATCCAGCGAATACCAGGCGGTCTCGGTCCACCAGGGATCGTCGCCGCTGGCATGGAATTCGTCGTCCGCGGGAACCAGGCTCGTTCTTGCCGTCATCTCACCGCCTTGGTCGCAAGCCCGATCCGTTTCAGGAGCCGAAGCGCCAGGTGAACTGCGCCAGCACCTGCCGGCCGCGCGACACCGTCGAAGCGATATCGCCCAGCACGCCGGGTCCGGGACGGCCGGTATTGGTGCCGGTCAGCGAGACGTTGATCGCGCGACCAAGGATATATTGATTGGACAGGTTCTTGCCGACCAGCGCGAGTTCCCATCGCTTGTCGGGATCGCTGACGCGCACGCTGAGGTCATAGGTGGTATAGCTGCGCTGGAGAGATCCGGGGCTCTGCTCGAGCGACGCCCAGAATTTGCTCGAATGGAAGATGTCGCCGGAGATGCCGAGCAGCACGGGGCCGATGTCGCGCTCATAGGTGGCGCCGACCGATCCGCTGATCTTGGGCGCGTAGGACAGGGGCGCCCCGGTCAGGTCCTGGCTCGCGAAGGCACCGTTGGGCGCCTGGTCGAGATTGCAGCCCAGCTCGACGGTCTGCCCCGAATAGCAACCGGCGCGGAATTCGTCGAACTTGGTGTCGTTATAGCCGCCGGTCAGGCGGAGCGTGAGGCCGGGTGCGCCGCGCGGACGCCAGCTCGTGTCGATCTCGATGCCCTGGATCGTCGCGGAGGCGGCATTGGTGATGCGGATGCCAAGCGTCGACGGATCGAAGGCGCTATACTGGAGATCGCTGTATTTATATCGATAGCCGGTCAGGCTGATCCGCCCGCGGCCGCCGTCGAAGCGGCCGCGCGCGCCGATCTCGAAGCCTTCGGCCTGTTCGGGTGCGTAGGAGAAGCTTTGTGTCGGCGCTGCGCGCAGGCGCGTGCCGGTGCCGAGGCCGGCATCGAAGCCGCCTGCCTTGAACGCCTGGCGATAGGATCCGTAGAGCAGCAGATTATCGCTCGGTTCGTAGGACAGGGTGATCTCCGGCGACAGATCGGAGAAGGAGATCCTGTCCTGGGTCAGGTTGAGCAGCTGGACACGCTGGACGAAGACGTCCGCGGTCTTCTTGTCGCGGCTGTAGCGAGCGCCAGCCGACAATTCGAGCTGCGGCAGGATCTTGTAACCGACCTGCGCGAAGATCGACCAATTGTCGGAGCGCTGGACGAACTCCTCCGGCCCGACGAAGCTGGTCGAGAACACCGCGCCGGTCAGCGCGGACTTGCGCGAATGTTCGAAAAAGCCGCCGGCCAGGAAGTTAAGCGGCCCGTCGAAATCGGAGGCCAGCCGCAGCTCCTGCGTGAACTGCTTGATGGCGGTCGTGTTGACCGAGAATACCAGGGCCGCGATCGGCGCCATCGTGTACTGGCTGTTCTGCGGCTCATCGACATCGTAATAGCCGGTGACCGAGGTGAGCTTCAGCGCATCGCTGAGATCATAGTTCATCTCGAGCGATCCGAGCCATTGGGTGTTCCGGCGGAACCCGTCGGGATCGGTGCCGATCAGCGGATCCTTGCTGAACAGCGACGACGGGATGTTGCCGCCGACCACGGTGCCGTCGGCCTTGCAATTGTCGATCGCGATCGCCGCGGGCGAGGCGACGCCGGGCAGAACCTGTGCGCTGCCCATCGGACAAAAGACGCGCTGCTGCAGGAAGCCGTTGCCGTAATCATTCTCGCTGTGAAGATAGGTCAACTTGGCGCGCGCGTTGAACGAGCCATTGTCGTATTTCAGCGTGCCGCGCACGAAGACCTGCTTGGAATGCGGCGCGCGTCCGCTGTCCGTGGCGATCGCGGTGCCGAACGGCGTGGTCGCGTCGACCGACGCGATGCGCAGCCAACCGTCCATCGCCGAATAGGCGACGGCCAGACGACCACCGAGATTCTCGCCGAGCGGGCCGGACACCATGCCCTCCACGCTGCGCTCATTGGCGTTGAACTCGTAGCCGGCGCGGAAGCGCGCTTCGAACCGGTCGCCGGGATCGGCGGTGCGGAACGAGACCACGCCGCCCGGGCTGTTCTTGCCGAAGAACAGCGCTTGCGGACCGCGCAGCACCTCGACCTGCTGTACGTCGAGCTCGGTCGCGCGCAGGATCAGGCCGGAGCTGATCTGGACGCCGTCGAGGTTGATCGCAACGGCCTGATCGATCAGCGGATGTGCAGCGGTCGAGCCGACACCGCGCAGATAGATGATCCCGCCGGCGCCGCCCGATGCTTCGGACACCGTCAGGCCGGGCGTGAAGCTGGCAAGGTCGGACACCGAGTCGACCGCGTGATCCTGGAGGAAATTGCCGTCGAACGCGGTGATCGCGACGGGCACGTTCTGGATCGACTCCTCGCGCCGGCGCGCGGTGACGATGATATCGTCGTCCGTGACCCCGGTTTCGGCCGCCTGCGGCGAAGGCTGGGCGACACTGTCCTGCGCCTGCGCCTGACCGGTCAGGGCGAGCAGAGCGACGCCCGCCAGCAGCAGCGCGCCGGTCAGGCGCCGCGCGAGCGCATCATGGGATCCGACTCCGGTGTTGAGCATCGAATTAATCCTCCCCTCCTGGCGGGCCGTGCCCGCACGATCATGGTCTGCTGGAACGATTTGCCTATCGATGTGTGATCGACGATTCGGACCTGCATATGGCTCCATTATTGGAGTTATATTCTTGGGCATCGCCATTCAGCATTATCTGTTCGATCATTCATCTAACAGTGCTTGATAAATGTGTCAATGCGACGGGGCCGCCAGGACGTCATCCCCAAAGCCGAGCAGCCGGTGCGTGGCATCAGCATCGAGCGGCTGGGAATTATGCTCGTGGACGATGAACCATTCGCCATCGACGCGGCGCCAGACATTGGTTTGCCGCATCGCAATGTCCGCGACATGGCCGCCCTTCAGCACGGTCCGCACGCGCACGATCGACCAGGAACAGGCGAGATCGCCCGACACCATGATCTCGGGCGCCCCTGAATCGACGTCGAGCGCCCCATCGGTCGCATCGACGAATGCCTCGGTGATCCGTTTCACCGAGTCCCAGCCATGATAGAAAAAGGGCGGACACAGATCATAGACGCAGACCGCGTCGCTCTTGAGGAACAGGTCGTAGCTGCCCTGCGGATCGCGCGCGGCATAGGCAGCACGCTTGCGCCGGATCCGGCCGCGGATCTTCTCCACGTCATCGCATCGATCGGACATGGGCCCCTCCTGCAATTGCGGAACATCGCCGCGCACTCCCATGTCGGGATTTACAAATCAGTGTATGATGAAATATCTATCATCGTCAACGGTTCACCGGATAAACACGAAGAATGAGTCATGGACTCTCAATTATATCATTGAAATATAATAGTTTATATCAGAACGAAGAATATGCTTGCACTCAACATACAGCGATCTGTATGTCTTATTAAATCATACAGTGTATGTTATGTGTCGGAGAGGATGATATGGTCAAAGTGAGCCTGATGTCGCTGGGCGACATCGTCGACGATCCGGTTACCGGGACACCCTTTTCCGCCACCGAGCGCTATCGCATGACGATCGAATCCGCCGTGGCCGCCGATCGCCTGGGATTCCACGGCATCAATATCGGCGAGCATCACGGCATCGCCTACACCTTCTCCGCACCGCCCGTGCTGCTCGCGGCGATCGCCGCACGCACGACGCGATTGCGGCTCGGCACCGCCGTCGCGCTCGCCGCCAATCTCGATCCGCTGCGCATGACGGAGGATTATGCGACGGTCGACGTCATCTCGGGCGGACGCGTCGAACTGGTGACCGGCCGCGGCAATTTCTTCGAAAAGACCTATGACCTGTTCGGCCAGTCCGCTGCCGATTCCGCCGGGCGCTTCGCCGAAGCGATGGAACTGGCCTGTACCCTATGGTCGGGCGAACCGGTCCATTGGCAGGGCGAATTTCGTCCGGCGATCACCGGTCAGCGGCTTCAGCCCGCCCCGATCCAGCAAGGCGTCCCGCCATTCTGGATCGGCGGTGGCAGTTCGCCGGACACCGCGAAGCTCGCCGGCCGCCTCGGCCTGGCGCTGATGCTGCCCAGCGCGTTCGGCCGCCCCGACAAGTTCGCGGCAGTCGCCGATATCTATCGCGAGGCATTCGCCGCGGCGGGCCATGCCCATGCGCCGCAGATCGGCGCATGCTGGCATGGCTGGCTGGGCGAGACCGACGAGAATGCCCATGCCCGCTTCGAACCGCGCTACCGCGCCTATCACGGCTTTACCCAGGGCGTGATCCGCAGCGTCAACGACAATCCGCCACCCTATCTGAGCGCGCCGTTCGACTATGAATTCCTGGCCACCCAGGGACCGGCAATCGTCGGCGGACCGCAGCAATTCGCCGAACGCCTGCTGGCGTTGAGCGAATTGGTCGGCGCGGACGTCAATCTGATCAAGATGGACATGGGTGGCGTGCCGCGCCCCGAATATGTCGACATGGTCGAACGCTTCGGCGCCGAAGTGCTGCCGTTGCTGGGGGTGCAGGCTTAGACCTCTCTCCTCCCCATCTTGATGGGGAGGGGACCGCTGACCGAAGGTCAGTGGTGGAGGGGAAATGCGATGCTTGAGCGAGCGCGAGGTTTTCGGGCCGATCGCCTTGTCGCCCAGTGGTATTCAACATTGCATTTCCCCTCCACCACCAGCCTTTGGCTGGCGGTCCCCTCCCCACGCTACGCGTAGGGAGGAGAGAGAGTTTGCGTCCTCCTAAACCGGATCCTTCGCCCCGTCCTGCGCGGCCACCTCGTCGAGAACCGCAGCGATGGTCGCACGCGCGATCAGTTCGAACAGCCGATCCTTCGACAGTGCGGGCTGGCGGCTGAGGTGGAAGATCACCGGATATTCCTCCTTCCAATTCTCGCTCGCCTCGTCATTGTCGACGGCGGACTGATAGCTCGCGCTGCCGATCGCGATCTCCTCCAGCGCTTCGAGCAGCGGCATGATCGCGCCGGGCGGGACGCCCTGCACGGCCAGCAGGCTGGCAGTCGCATTATGTTCGGCCAGGCCGATCCGCAGCGGATGGCGGCGCATCAGGATCGGGATCAGATTGGGGTGCTCGCACAGCGCCTTGCGATACTCGATCGCGTTGCGCAGCAGCCATTCGCGCCAGTCATGCTGGCTGGGGTCGGGCGTCCGCACATTGGACAGCGCCAGCGCGCTCGCCCCCAGCAGGATCTCGTCCTTGTTCTTGAAATGATAATAGAGCGAAATGCCCTGGACGTTGAGTTCGCGGCCGAGCCGGCGGATGCTCAGCGCTTCCAGCCCCTCTTCGTCGATGATCCGCAGGGCGGTTTCGAGCGTCACCCGGCGCGAGATCAGCGGCTTGCGGGGACGGACCATCGAAACGCCTTTGTGAGGGATGACATGTGCATCATACAGCCCATGTCCTCCGCAAAGGCAAGGCAGGACACTCTCCGATCTGGATAGCAGTTCGGGACCGGCTTGAAACGGCGTAAGTTGACGGCTTTGTCGGACAAGATTCCTATTCATCTACAATTACTTGAGCTCTATCGCGCACGAGTTCGACGCCTATCGCCAAAGGCCTATTGCCAACTCCATCTTACAGTGTATGATTATTGAAAGGAGAGGGAAGATGCGCGTTCGCAAAGCTGATGCCGGCTCCGCCGGACCCGTCGCGATCATCGGCTGAACCCATGCTCCATTCCCGCCTCGGCCAGTCCGGCCTCGTCATATCGCGCATCGCGCTGGGCTGCCTGACCTTCGGCGCCAGGGACGGCGCGTCGAGCATCCTCTACAAGGTCGACCAGACCGAAGCCTCGCGGATCGTCGCACGTGCGGTCGAGCTCGGCATCACTCTGTTCGACACGTCCGATTTCTACGCGGGCGGCGCATCCGAGGAATTTCTGGGCACCGCCATCCGCGGCATGCGCGACCGGCTCGTCATCTCCAGCAAGGTCGGTTACCGCGTCGGCACCGATGTCGGCGATGCCGGCCTGTCGCGCCGCCATATCCATCGGTCGATCGACGCCAGCCTGAAGCGGCTCGGCACCGACCATCTCGATCTCTACATCGCGCACAAGGAAGATCCGCTGACGCCGCTCGACGAGACGCTCCAGGCGTTCGACGAGGTCGTGCGCGCCGGCAAGGTCCGCTATCTCGGCTTCTCCAACTGGTCGGCCTGGCGCGCGGCGACCGCGCTGGAGCGGCAGCGCCGCAATGGCTGGGCACCCTTTATCGCCGGCCAGATCAACCATAGCCTGGTCCAGCGCGACGCCGAGTTCGATCTGCTGCCCTTCATGGCCGAGAGCGGCGTGGGCGGCATGGCGTGGAGCCCGCTTGCCGGCGGATTCCTCACCGGCAAATATCATCGCGGCAATATCGACGCGCCGGGATCGCGCGTATCGATGAGCTCGCTACCCTATGACCGCGAACAGAGCCTGACCGTCGTCGACGCGTTGCGGCAGGTCGCCGGCGAGCGCGGCTGTTCCGTCGCGCAGGCGGCGCTGGCCTGGGTGCTGGCGAAGCCGGGCATGGCGACGGCGGTGATCGGGGTCAGCCGGATCGGCCAGCTCGACGAACTCGCCGCAGCCGGAGACCTGACGCTCTCGCCCGAGGAAATGGCCGCGCTCGATGCGGCGTCGCCGATGCGTCCGCTCTATCCGCACTGGCATATCGACGCATCGCAGGACGAAGCCGCCTTTACCGCCCTGTCGCTGGACAAGCCCGCCGCGATCGGCGGGAACGGCCGTGGCAAGGTCAGCAACGCGCATTGACGCACGGACGACAGTGGGAAACATGGTGGATCTGAACGAAGCGCAGGCGTGGATCGAGCGGACGACGGGCGGCGCCGTCATCGAGATCGTGCGGCTGGCATCCGGCGCCAGCCGCGGCATGTTCATCGTCACCATGGCGCAGGGAAGCGACCTGATCCTGCGCGTCGATCTGGGATCGGGCATGATGGCCGAGACCGAACTGACCCTGGCCCGCGAGGCCGAAGTGTATCGCGCACTGACCGACCGTGCCGTACCGACAGCGGGCTTCGTCGCCGCCAGCGACGACGGAAAATGGCTGCTGATCGAACGTGCGCGCGGGGACTTCGATTTGCTGGCGCTCGCCGAAACCGAACGAACCGCGATCTGCGACCGCTTCGTCGACAGCCTGGCCGACCTGCACATGATCGACGTCGCCACGCTCGACCTGCCCTCGGTCGGTCGCCCTGTCGGGCCCCGCGACCATGCGCTGCTCGAACTCGATCTGTGGCAGAAGATCCGCCGGGACCGGGTGAAGCGCCCCGCGCCGCTTGCTGACTGCGCCTTCGACATATTGCGTGAACTGGCCCCGGCCTGGGACGGCCCGGCGTCGCTGTGCCACGGAGACGTGGGGCCCAAGAATTTCCTGTTCGAAACCGGCGAGATCACCGCGCTGATCGACTGGGAATTCGCGCATCTGGGCGATCCGATGGACGATCTCGCCTGGTGGGTGTTCCGGGGCCATGAATGGCTGGGCGCGGGCGGCGACCTGACGGGCCAGCTCCGGCGCTGGTCCGCCCGGACGGGGATCGCGATCGATCCGTACCGCATAGCCTATTACCGCGCGCTGGTGCTGCTGCGCTGGTACGTCATGATCCTCGCGGCGCTCGACAATGGTTCGAGCGCGCAGGATCGCCTGCCCTATCTCAGCCTCGTCCCCGTCCTCGACGTCAAGCTCGCCTGTGCGGTCGCCGGGCTGCTGGCGATCGATCTCGGCCCTTATCCGTTGCTCGACGATGGCGACGCACCACTGACCGGCGAGGCGCTCGCCATCTTCCGCGACGATGTGGCGGACGTGATCGTACCGGCGCTCGACGATGTCGAGGCGCTACGCCGGGTCAATGCGCTGAAGAACTATGCCGACCATTTCGCGGCGGCCGATCGGCATGGTGCGGCGATCCGTGCCGGCGATCTCGCCGATCTCACGCGGCTGACCGGCACCGCGCCCGAAGGCATCGAGGTGGGCGAGCACGCATTGGCTCGGGCGGGCTGGGCCGATGCCGAGCGCCGCCGCGACGTTCTCAGCTATTTCATGCGGCGCGGCGTGCGCCACGCCACGCTCTGGCCGATCACGCGCGCCCGCGCGCTGACCCCGCCCTGGACCACCGCCTATCTCTCAAATGCCTGAGGAGCCTTCATGTCCGCACCCGTCCAGACCCTGACCGCACGCGACGACGGTTTTCATGTGCCCTCGTCGCCCGACGATATCTGGTGGACAGAGACCGCCTATTTCGGCTTCGACCTGGGCGGGGACCGGCCGCTGTCGCTGGCCATCTATCCCTTGTTCCGGCCCAATATGGGGGTCTGTTCGCTCGCGGTGCATCTGTGGAGCAATGACGGGGTAACGCCCTGGGACATCCCCTATTCGCGGTTCCGCTGGCATATCCCTATGCCCAAGGCGGATCTGACCGACGTCAGTTTCGAAGGGCTCACCTATCGCGTGCTCGAACCGCTGCAGCGCTATCTGGTCGCCTATGATGACCCGGGCCGGCTGACGATGGAGCTCGATTTCGAGGGTATCGATCCGATTTTCCCGAGCTGGAACCAGGTCGATGCGAGCAGCCAGACCAGCGGCAAGGGGCATTTCGACCAGGATTGCCGCGTCACCGGAGAGATCGTGCTGAACGGCGAGCGCATTCCGATCGACACGTTCGGCCATCGCGACCGCAGCTGGTACAGCCGGCCCGACAATGCCCCACGCCGATCGGCGTCGGTCTCCTTCGGGGTCAGCGCGCGCGAACAGTTCCTGATCCTGCGTCCGCGCATGGTCGGCTCGGATGCGCCGCTCACCGACGGGATCGGCGGCTATCTGGTCCGCGACGGCGTCCGCGGCCATATCGTCCATGCCGAACGCCGCGTGACCGAGCGCCTCGAGACCCGCCCGACCCGTTTTGAACTGGAAGCGACCGACTCGCTCGGCCGCACGCTCGAGGCAACCGGTCGGTCGAACGGCGCCTTCGCCTTCAACACCTCACCACCCATCTTCGCCTGGATGACCCAGGTCGAATGGGCGACGACGAACGGCGGCAGCTATCTGGGCGAGGACCAGGAGGCCTATGCCTTCGAAGAAATCGGCCCACTCATCCGCCAGGCATTGAGGGCCTGACGACCAATGGCGAAGTGGAAGATTGGTGTCGGGCCAAAGTGGCGGCGATGGCGCGGGACTGACAGCGGGCTATCACGCCCCCGCACATCAAGAGCCAGACCGCCGAGCCCGGCTCGCTGATTCACTCGCGGCGGATCGATGCTCCGGGATACCCCCCTTCGACGAACTTTCCGCGATCGTAGACAAGCGTGCCATTCACCAGGACAGCAGCGATGCCTGCCGAGGGCAGGCCCGGTTGCTGATAGGTGGCGCGATCGGCGATCATTGCCGGGTCGAAGACCGTGATGTCCGCATAAGCGCCCACGCGGATGCGGCCGCGATCGCGCATCGCGGGCACCGCTTTCTCCATGCGTTGCGCGGGCAGCAGCGTCATCCTGCGCAGCCCGTCCATGAGCGGCAGGACCTTCTTCTCGCGCACATAGCTGCCGAGGATACGGGAAAAGGCGCCCGCGCCGCGCGGATGTCCGCGACCGCTCGGATCGATCCAGCCGTCGCTGCCGATCGAAACGATCGGGGAGCCCAGCGCGATATCGACATCACCCTCCGGCATGGCATGACCGATCACCCATAGCGACGGATCGGCCTTGCGATTGTCGCTTAGCGGCGGCGCCTTCGCACGCAACGCATCGAACTTTTCCTTTGTCAGACGCTCGCCGGTCGAGACCAGTTCGATGTCCTGATAGGTCATCTGGAGCTTCTGCTGGAAACCCTCGTCGAAAATGGTGCTGCCGATATAGGTCGACCAGGCGGTGTAGGGATAGACGCTCGCCCCGATATCGACCCCGTGGGCACGCGCGCCGTCGAGCATGCCGAGCGCCGTCGCCATGCGATGCGTGCCGCCCGAGCTGTTGAGATGGACGATCTCGGCGCGCGCGCCGCTGATCGCGGCCGCGGCGATCACTTCGTTGACCGCTGCGACATTGCGATCGAACTCCATGTGACGGGCATGGACGTGGTTGGGCACGCCGTATTTCGCGGCGACGCGAAACAGCTCGATCGTCTCCAGCGGCGAGGCTCCGGGCGTATATTCGAGGCCATAGCCGATCCCGACCGCGCCGCCCTCGATCGCCTGCGCGGCCAGCGTCTTCATCTTTTCCAGCTGTTCGGGCGTGGCAGCCTTGAACCGGTCGGTCACGCCCGCGGCATCGCGCAGCGCGCCATGGCCGACCACCGTGCCATAGTTTGTCAGTATCCGCCCCGCGAGCCCCTTGTACCAGCCGTCGACATCGACCGGGCCGGCATGCATCTGCAGCGTCGTCGTCACGCCGTCGGCGATCTTGGCGCGCTGCCCGACGGCATCGGTGGTCGGATAGCAAAGCAGATCGATGAAGCCGGGCGAGACGACCTTGCCACCGGCGTCGACCCTTGAGCGCCCGGACAGTTTCTCCCCGGTGATGACCGCGATCCGGTCGCCGCGAATGCCGATATTCGCGATCTCGTCGCGGCCGGATTCGGGATCCATCACCCGGCCGTTGACGATGACCACATCATAGTCGCTCGCGCGCGTCTGGCCGACGCCCGCGCCCGCCAATCCCAGCGACAATGCCACCGCGATTCCCCCACACAGGACGCGACGACCAATATGCGTCGGAAAGGATCGGCTGTTCCCGTGCATTTCTATTCCCCCATCGGCAGAACGATCGGGTGCCATCCATCCATCATCGCGGCCAGCGTTTTTTGCGGCTCTCCGCCGGTCCCCTGGCCTTGCCGGGCTATCGTCACCCAATTGAGTGGAGGAGTTTCAACGTGACGCGATCCTGGCTGCCGCTTCTGCTGTTGCGCAACCTCAGATCGGACAATGGCCCGGCTGGGTCTCCACGGTGATCCAGCGCAGCTCGGTGAACTGGTCGATCCCGGCCTTGCCGCCGAAGCGGCCATAACCCGAATCCTTGGTGCCGCCGAACGGCATCTGCGCCTCGTCATGCACGGTGGGGCCATTGATATGGCACATGCCCGACTTGATCTGGCGCGCCACGCGCAGGCCCGCCGCGACGTCGCGGGTGAAGACTGCCGCGGTCAGCCCATAATCGCTGTCATTGGCGAGCCGGATCGCATCCGCTTCGTCGCGCGCGCGGATGACCGCGACCATCGGGGCGAAGCTCTCCTGCGAATAGAGCGCCATATCGGCGGTCACATGATCGATCACCGTGGCGTTCATCAACATGCCCTTAGCCGGATCGCCGACGACTTTGGTCGCGCCCTTGGACACGGCATCCGCGATCAGCGCCGCCGCATTCTCCACTGCCTTGCGGTCGATGAGCGCGCCGAGCGGCGCACGCCCCTCGCTGGGATCGCCCGCAATCATCGTCGACGCCTTGGCGGCGAAGCGTTCGACAAAGGCATCGGCGACGGAATCGACCACGATGATCCGCTCGGTCGACATGCAGATCTGGCCCTGGTTGAAAAAGGCGCCGAACGCGGCGGCCTTCACCGCTTCGTCGAGATTGGCATCCTCCAGCACGAGCAGCGGCGATTTGCCGCCGAGTTCGAGCAGCACGGGCTTCAGGTTGCGGCCGGCGCGTTCGGCGACGATACGGCCGACCTTGGTCGATCCCGTGAAGCTGATCCGCCGGACCGCCGGGTGATCGATCAGAGCGCCGACAACGTCGGGCGCATCCTCGGGCGCGTTGGTGACCAGATTGACGACGCCCGCGGGGAAACCCGCCTCGGCAAAGGCCTCGATGATCAGCCCATGGGTCTGGGGGCAAAGCTCGGACGCCTTGAGGATCACCGTATTGCCGCAGGCGAGCGGCGTCGCGATGGCGCGGACGCCCAGGATCACCGGCCCGTTCCACGGTGCGATGCCGAGCACGACGCCGGCGGGCTCGCGGATCGCCATGGCCAGGCTGCCGGGCTTGTCCGATGGGATGACTTCGCCCGAAACCTGGGTGGTGAGCGCCGCCGCCTCGCGCACCATGCCTGCGGCGAGCCTGACGTTGAACCGCGCCCAGGCCTCGGTCGCGCCGGTCTCGGTCATCATCGCGGCGACGAAGGCATCACCCTTTGCGGCGACGGCGTCGGCGGCCCTGAGCAGCAGCGTGCGATAGTCGTTGGGGCCGAGCGCCGACCAGCCGGGCAATGCCGCCGCCGCCGCGTCCGCCGCCGCGATCGCATCCGTCACGCCGCCGGCCGAGGCGCGGGTCGCGACCTGCCCGGTCAGCGGATTGCGCCGCTCGAACGTCGCGCCCGACGCAGCATCCCGTGCTTCGCCCCCGATATGCAGCCGCACGATCGCTTCGCTCATCATTGTCTTCCCAAATCTATTCGGTGCCGGTGAAAATGAAGATGCCCTTCCGCCCTGCCGTTGCCACGTCAAGCCGGCCGTCGCCGTTCAGATCGGTCGCGACGATCTGCGTGCCGATGCCCGAATTATTGTGGATCAGCCGGGGCAGGAATTCCATGCTCCCATCGGACATGCGACTGGCCTTGAACCAATAGAGCACGGCGGGGCCGTTGGGATCGGGATCTGAATAGCCGTCGGGATGCACCCACCAGCGCTTGCCGGTGATGATGTCCTTCAGACCGTCGCCATCGACATCGGCGACGGTCAGGGCATGGAGTTCGGAGAAGCTCACGCTGTCATTGGGCTGATCGGGACCGCCCATGATCATGTGCCGGACAAAACTGCGCGCGCCATCCGCGCCTTGCTTCTGTTCGTACCAGGCAAGACCCCAGCCATGCGCTTCGAGCGAAGTGATGATGTCGGGCAGGCCGTCCTTGTTGACGTCTTCCACATAGATCTGCGCGCCGCCCGGATCGCCCAGCGGCAGCCCCTTGGGATTGGGCAGGAAATCGACGGGATGGAATCGCCAGGGCGTGCCGTCGATCCTTTCGGGCTGCTCCCACCAGCCCCAGCCGAACACGATGTCCGGCCGGCCATCGCCATTGACGTCGCCCTGTCCCAGCCCGTGCGTCCAGAGTCGCCCCCAATCGCCCACTTCGCTGATCGCAGTCAGGCTCCACGGCTTGCTCGCATCCGCCGGGTCGGGCCGCGCCAGCCAGATCTGCTTGCTGCGGCCGATCACCAGCTCCTTGCGGCCGTCGCCATCGATATCGGCAAAGGCGGTGGTCTCGTTGTCGATATGATCGATGACGATATGCCGCGCCCAGTTGCGCGATTCACCCCTGGGATTGATGAACACCTCGCCCGGCTGGCCCGGCTGCCCCACCATGAAGATATCGGGCGCGCCGTCGCCGTTGAAATCCTCGACATAGCTGATCAGCGAATTGGCGTAGCCGGCGGGATTGAACGGCGCGGGATCGTAGATCGCATGGCCGACCTCGAAACGCGGCCCTTCATACCAGAAGGGCCCGGAGACCAGATCGGGTTTGCCGTCGCCATTGATGTCACCCACCGCGACGGTGTCGCCGAAATAGAGATCGGCAAGCTGCTGCTTGCGAAACCCCTTGCCGACCGTGTCGGGGGCGAGTGCCCGGCGCAATTGCAGATCCTTGATCCTGACGCCGCGGAACTGGGCCTGCCCTTCGCCGGCCACGCGCAGGATGACCGGCCCATATTCGCCGCCGGCCGGGGGCGCTGCATTGCCGGCGACCACGCGGATCTGGTTGACGATGACTTCGGCGGCGTCGCGCGAAAGAAAGATGCTGAAGCTGTTCCACACTCCCTTCTTCAATTCCGCATGGAGATTGGCGGTCGGCGAGGGCATTTCCGGCGGAAAGGAGATGCGCTTCGCCTCAGGTGTCGGGCCCGGCACGCCCGAATTGGCGGCACCGGCCGCCGATGGACCGCGCGCGGGCAACGGCGTGCGGCTGATCTCGCGCCCGGTGGCATCGAAAACCGCGTTGTAGACGCGCAGATCCCCGGCATCGAACGAGACATAGAGCCCGCTGATCCGGTCGCCACTCCGCACCGCGCGCAGGATGACACCGCCCTTGCAGGCGCCGTCGCAGCGATATTCGCCCTCGATCCCGACGCCCTGGAACCGTTCGGTCGAGCCGAGCAGCGCCGCGCCCGATGCCGGCGCCTTCCCGCTCGCGATGCCGTCCTTCACCGTCCAGCGGCCGGCCCCGCTCGCCTGCCACTCGCCGCGCGCAGGATCGAAGGCGCTTTCCCATTTCACGTCCTCCGCCCCCAGCGGCGCGGAGAACAGGATCAGCGCAGACGCCAGCAGGGCGGTGAGGCGTTTCATTTCCCGCCTCCCGCCTTCCGCTCCGGCAGTGCGAAGACGACATAGCGGTTATTGCCCGCGGGGCCCCGCGCCGGGCCGACCGGGGTCATGCCGCCGCCACGCGGATAATAGGTCGCGGCCACCGCCAGATATTGCCGCCCGCGCACCTGATAGATCGCCGGCACGCCCTGCGGGATCGACGGCAGCACCGCTTCCCACAGCAATTTTCCGGTGTCGCGATCATAGGCATGGATCTTCCGATCGTCCGACGAGCTGGCGAAGACCAGACCGCCTTCGGTGACGACGAGCCCGCCCTTGGACCGGCTGACCCCGGTCTGCGCGACCGGATAGTCGGGCACGCCGCCGAGCGGGACTTGCCACAGGATCTTGCCCTGGTTCAGGTCATAGGCGGTGATCGTCGTCCAGGGCGGCCGGATGACCGGCAGGAAGCTCTTGGCCGAGATCATGAAGCCATAGCTGGAATAATAGCGTTCCTCGCCCGGTGCGTTGAGATCCTGACCGGTAGCGCCATGCGCGTCCGCGGCCTGCGCCGTCTGCCCACCCGACGGCGCCGCCTGTGGCGACGGAGTCGGATCGGCCAGATAGGCCACGATCGCGTTGATGTCGGCGTCGCTCAGGCTGCCGGCAAAGGCGGGCATGGTGCTGCGGCCGTTGCGGATCGTCTTGTAGGTGTTCTCGATGCCGAGCTTGGTCGTTACGCCGCGCAGCACCGGCACGGGCGGAATACCCTCCATATCGTCGCCATGGCAGATCGCGCAGTTGATACCGAACAACGCGCGTCCCCGATCCTTCGGGGTCGCGAACTGTCCCACCGGCTGCGCGCTCATCTTCGCGAGCCGCAGCATCGTCGGCAGGTCGAAGGACGAGACGTAGAAACGGCCCGATTTGGGCTCGCCCGCAGTCATTCCCCAGTTCACGCCACCATGATTGCCGGGCATCTGAACGGTGTCGCGCAGCCCCGGCGGCGTGAACAGCCCGTCGTTGCGCGCGCCCAGGATCTGCGCGATCACCGCGCGCTTCTCGTCCTCGGGCAGCGCGGGATCGACATCGGCCTCTGTGAAGCGCTGGCGCGCGAAGCTGGGCAGCGTGGAATGGGGCTGGGTCGGCCAGGCGATCTCGCCCGGCAGATCGCTCTTGGGCACCGGCCGTTCCTCGATCGGGAAGACCGGCTTGCCGGTCGCGCGATCGAAGACGAACAGGAATCCGGTCTTCGCGGCCTGCACCACGACGTCGACCGGCTTGCCGTCACGCGTGATCTGCATGAGCACCGGGCTGCTGGTGAGATCATAGTCCCACAGGTCGTGATGGACGGTCTGGTAGTGCCAGACGAGCGTGCCGGTCTTGATGTCGAGCGCGATCAGCGAGTTGGCGTAGAGATTGGTGCCCTTGCGATCGCCGCCCCAGAAATCATAAGTGGCCGAACCGAGCCCGAGATAGGCAATGCCCAGTTTCTCGTCGACGGACATGCCGCCCCAGCTGTTGACGCCGCCCGCGGTCTTCCACGCATTCTTGTCTTCCCAGGTCTCATAGCCCGGCTCGCCGGGATGGGGGATGACATGGAATTGCCAGGCGAGCTGGCCGGTGCGCACGTTGAAGGCGCGAATGTCACCCGGCGGCGCGCCATAGCCCTCGCCGGTATTGGCGCCCAGAATGATGATGTCGCCGACCACCTTGCCAGGCGTGACCGGCTGGATGCTGCCGATCCGGCTGACGTCGCGATTCAGCCCCTCACGGAGATCGACGAAGCCGCGTCCGCCGAAATCGGCGATCGGCGCGCCGGTCTTCGCGTCGATCGCGCGCAAGGTCTGGTCCTTGCAGAACAGGATGCGGCTTTCCTTGCCGTCGGCGCTGCGCCAATAGGAAAAGCCGCGCGTGCGATCGATGATGTTCTCGGCCTTCCAGATCTCCTGGCCGGTCGCGGGATCGAGCGCGGCGACGCTCGTGCCGTTCGAGATGACGTACATCAGGCCGTCGGCGATCAGCGGCGCGGCGTTGGTGATCACGTCGCCGGTGGCATATTCCCAGACCGGAACGAGCTGGTCGACATTGTTCTTGTTGATCTGGGTCAGCGGCGAATATTGATTGGAGCCCAGGCTGCCGTCGTAGAACAGCCATTCGGAAGAGGGCCCCGGGGCCGCCACCGTCGCTGCGGGCGAGACGCCGGAGCCGGCCTGGCAAGCCGCCAGCACACCGGTCAGTACAAGAGCCATGACGCCGATCGCAAGCCGGTTGCGGCTGACCATATGCGAGATCCAATCGGGAAATATCGGGAAAATTCTGGAACTGGCGCCAGGCCGCCGGAACGGCCTGGCGCATGAAGGAGATCAGAAGCTAGCCCGCAAGCGGACACCCGCATAGCGATTGTTGATGCGGTCGAGCACGCGGTTGAGGATGCGGTTGTTGGGCGTGAAGCCCGTCGCCGATACCGTGTAGCCCTCCTCGAACTCCTTGAAGAGATTCCGCACGAACACCTCCGCGGTCCAGGCATCGTTGCGTACACCCACGTTCAGATCGACATAGGTCGTGGCGCCAAGATAGGAGGTCGGCAGGCGCAGCAGGTCGGTGCGATATTTGGACGCATATTTGACCAGCGGCGCGATGTAGAATTCCAGGCCGTCGCTGCCGACCGGAATGCTGTAATCGATGCTGAGGCTCGCCCGGATCTTGGGCGCGTTGTTGAGCGATTCGCCCGCCAGATTGCCCTGGGTGTTGAACGTCGCGCTCGTCGGCGTAGCCGGAATGATCGAGCATGGCACGGTGCCCACCGGCGCCAGCACCGCAACCGAGCCGGTGTAACAGGGCGCATTGGGGAAGGAGAGGATCTTCGCGTCCGTATAGGCGACGTTGAGCGAGGTCCTGAGCGTTTCGACCAGATGCGTGTCGAGCGTGAATTCGATGCCGCGCGTACGCACCTTGCCGACCGGATAGACCCTGAGCGTCGGCGGCTGCAGCGGATCCTCGTTCGGGACCGAGGTTTGTGCCTGGTAATTGTCGTAAGTGCCCTGGAACGCCGCCAGGTTGAACGTGACGCGCCGGTCGAGGAACTGGCTCTTGATGCCGAACTCGATATTCCTGACCCGCTCCATCGGCAGCGGAGTCAATTCGCGGCCGGTGATCGCGATGACGTTGAGTTCGGCGTCGTAGATCGGCCCCTGCTTCGCCTGCGCATAGGTGGCGTAGAGCATCACGTCGGGCGTGACCTTGTACTGCGCGCCGAAGTCGAAATTGACGAAGTCGCCGCTGGCGTTGCCGGTGTTCACGATCAGCGTATTGGTCGTCGGGAAATTGCGGACGATGCCGTCCGACGTCACCTTGGATGCGGCGAGGATCGGCAGGAACGTCCAGTTATAATCGATCTTGTCATGCTCGTAGCGGATGCCGCCCAGGATTTTGAGCTGTTCGGTGACGTCGAAATCGGCATGCGCATAGGCGGAGATCGCCTTGGTGTTGAACGTGCGCTTCCAGTTCACCGGCTGGAAGAAACGCTGATAATCGTAGCGCTGGCGCAGATCGCTGTAGAACAGGCCCGCGACATAGTGAAAACGGCCCCCGGCTGACGAGTTCAGCCGGATTTCCTGCGTCGTGTAGCGGCTGCCATTATAATAATTGCCGAAACCGTCCCATTCCGGACGGACGTTGAAATCCGCGATCGGCAGGGCGATGGCGAGGTTGTCGGCATGGATCGGGCTGCGCTCGTCGAGATGCGAGGTGATCGAGGTCAGCGTGTGGTCGCCCGGCAGATCGAGTTCCGCCTTCAGGACGCCGCCGACACTTGTGCTCTGCGAGGTGCCGTTCAGGAACGAAGCATATTTGTTGTTGCGCGGCCCGGGCGTGACGCCGGGCTGGAGCTGGGCGAAGGTGCGGCCCTTGATGTCGGAGCCGAACACGACGCTGGTGTCGCCGCCGGCCAGGATGATCGGGTTGCCGCCCAGCGGCTGGCCGCCGCCGCCCGCCACGCCGTTGCGGTGCGCGCGCTGATAGAAGAACGTGCCGGTCAGCGTGAAGGTCTCGGTCGGCCGGAATTCGATCTTGCTGCGCGTGCCATAGACATAGTCGCTCGCCCATTTGTCGAGCAGCACATTCTTGTAGAGCCCCTGGAAGCCGCGATAATATTGCGACAGGCTGACGCTGATCTTGTCGGAGATCGGCCCCGAGACATAACCGGATGCCGATCGTTCCCCGTCGGTGGTGGCGAGCAGGTTGACGAAACCCATCCATTCGTCGTCCGACGGCGAGCGGGTGACCATGTTGATCAGGCCGCCGGTGGCATTGCGTCCGGCCAGCGTGCCCTGCGGCCCCGGCAGCACTTCGATCCGCTCGATATCGATCAGATAATTGGCGATGTTGGATCGCGAGGGCAGCGGCACATCGTCCAGCGTGATGCCGACCTTGCTCTGCGAGCCGACAGTGGACGCGCCGGTGCCGACGCCGCGCATGTTGAGCGATTGGCCGACGCCCGAAACCGTCGGAACCAGCTTGGTCAGTTCGGAGATGTTCGTCACATTCTGGCGCTGCAGCGCCGCCGAACCGACCACCTGGACCGACTTGGGAACGTCCTGGACATTCTGGGTGACCTTGTTGGCGGTGATGACGATATCGGCCTCGCCGGGCGCCTCATCCGACGCCGCTTCCTGGGCGAAGGCCGCACTCGCCATGAGAGCGAATACCGAAACACCCGCTGCGCGCAGGCTCATCGAATAGAATTTCCCCATTTCACTCCCTCCGTTCTGTTATTTTGCGGAGTCCCCGTCGGACAGGACAAAAGTCTCCAATCCCTGCAGATCGTGCAAGGTGCGCCATTTGCCAGTGCGTTGATTGAAACCTCTCAAAACATTGCCGAATGTACGCGATACCTGGTGATCCATTTCCAACGCGACTTCTTGTTCTTATTATGATCTTGCAATCTGCTCATCGAGCGAACGGCGCTTCGATCGCTGCCGGGAAGGACACTCGTCACCTCCCGTCGCAGCGAACATGGCTCGGCCCCGTATCGACATCGTCATATTGACGCGAGCCACGGCGCGGCCAATGATCCAATCCTCAAAGGATGGGCTCCGGCACCGACACACCCTACCCACTCCACCAAGCCCTTGGGCAAATCCCCGGGATTTCGCACGGTGGAGCAAGTCATTACGCAACAGTCTCTGCCTGTCAGAGGCGGCGCACATCGACATGGTCGCCGTTTCCCCTATCAGTCGTTGAACCAATACAGCGCCAAATTGGGTATTGTCAACGTCGAATGTAGCTTGTTGGAAACTAATTTCCTCTATAATGATCTATTGCATGGATTGAGCAACACAATGCCGCGTTGGGGCACCCATGAATGGAGCACCATCGCCGGACCCGTTCCTCAGGAGGAGATCGATGCCATCACCCCGCCATCACCGCGGGACCGACATGAACGGGAGCATTGAAAAAATGAGGTTGAACTTGGTGACGGGAAAGAAGGATTTGGCTGCAGCGGACGCCGTGGCCGGGGCGCCCCTTCTGAAGATCGAGCCGGCCGCGCGGCCGGGCGCATCGCCTCAGTTCAAACTGGGCGAGCGGGTGCGGACGATGCGAGCAAGCAAGGGCCTGACCCTGGCCGAAGTCGCGACCCGGGCCGGGCTCGCGCGGTCGACTTTGTCGAAGATCGAGAACGACCATACTTCACCCACTTTCGAGGTTCTCCAGAAGCTCGCCGTCGGGCTCGATGTTGCGATCGACGAGCTGTTCGCGAACCGGCCGGTGCTGGCGCCGATCGGCCGCTGGAACCTCACCAAGGCCACTGAAGGACAGATCCAGCACACCGGCCCCTATACCAACGAATTCCTGTGTACCGGCCTCACCCAGAAAAGCGTCGTGCCCTCCAAGGCGCGGATCAACGCCCGCTCGCTCGGCGAGTTCGGCGACTGGATCCGGCACGAGGGCGACGATTTCCTGCTCGTGCTCGAAGGCGCAATAGAATTGCACACCGAATTCTATCAGCCGCAGCGGATGGAGGTCGGTGATTGCGCCTATTTCGACGCGCGCATGGGGCATCTCTGCATCTCGGTCAGCGAGGAGGATGCCCTGATACTCTGGGTGGGATCGAACCTGACCTCCACCACCGCATGAGGGCAGTGCGATTCAAGGTCCGCAGGGTACATATGCCGGATCGGACATCTTTTTACCGGAGCGAGACCAATGGCGTTGAAAATGCCGTCCCCCGATCAGGCCATTCTGGCGCGGCGCACGGAGATCGTCGCCGCGCTGCGTTTGATCGTGCCGGGTGAGGGCGTGATCGACGACGCGGATGCGCTGCGCACCTATGAATCCGACGGGCTGACCGCCTATCGCCAGCCGCCGATGGTCGCCGTGTTGCCGGACTCGACCGAACAGGTCGCCCGCATACTCGCCTGGTGCCACGCCCAAGGGATCAAGGTGGTTCCGCGCGGATCGGGCACATCGCTTTCCGGCGGCGCGATCCCGCTGGCGGACGCCGTGCTGCTCGGCCTGGGCAAGCTCAATCGCGTGCTCGAGATCGACTATGACGAGCGGATCGCCGTGGTGCAGCCGGGGGTCACCAACCTCGCCATCACGCGCGCGGTCGAAGGCGATGGTTTCTATTACGCGCCCGACCCGTCCAGCCAGATCGCCTGTTCGATCGGCGGCAATGTCGCGGAGAATTCGGGCGGGGTACATTGCCTGAAATACGGCATCACCACCAACAATGTGCTGGGCGTCGAGCTGGTGACGATGGCGGGAGAGGTGCTGCGCTTCGGCGGACGGGCGCTCGATCCGGCGGGGCTCGATCTGCTCGGCGTCATCGTCGGCTCCGAAGGGCTGCTCGGCGTGGTGACCGAAGTGACGGTGCGCATCCAGCCGCTTCCCGAGACCGCACGCGCGCTGCTGATCGGCTTCGCCACCGCCGAGGGCGCCGGCCAGTGCGTGGCGGACGTGATCGCGGCCGGGATCATCCCGGCGGGCATGGAGATGATGGATCGCCCCGCCATCCACGCGGCGGAAGCCTTCGTGAAAGTCGGCTATCCGCTGGACGTCGATGCGCTGCTGATCGTCGAGCTCGACGGACCCGCGATCGAATGCGACCATCTGGTCGACGAGGTCGAGCGGATCGCGGTCGCAAACGGCGCGGTATCGGTCCGCAGTTCGCAGAACGAGCAGGAACGGCTGAGCTTCTGGGCCGGGCGCAAGGCCGCCTTTCCCGCCGTTGGCCAGATCGCGCCCGATTATTACTGCATGGACGGCACGATTCCCCGGCGCTGCCTGCCCGAGGTGCTGAGCCGCATCACTGCGCTGTCCGAACATTATGGGCTCGGTGTCGCCAATGTCTTCCATGCCGGCGACGGCAATCTCCATCCGCTGATCCTGTACGACGCGAACGTCCCCGGCGAGCTCGATCGCGCCGAGGCGTTCGGCAACGACATATTGCGGCTATGCGTCGAAATGGGGGGCGTGCTCACCGGCGAGCATGGCGTCGGCATCGAGAAACGCGACCTGATGCCGCTGATGTTCTCGGAGGTCGACCTTGCGCATCAGCAGCGGCTGAAATGCGCGTTCGACCCCGAACTGCTGCTCAATCCCGGCAAGGTCTTTCCGGTGTTGCATCGCTGCGCCGAGCTTGGCCGCGTCCATGTCCATGCCGGACGCACCCCCTTTCCCGAACTGCCGCGCTTCTGATGGCCATGCTGCGCCCCACCACATCCGACGAACTCGAAGCGATCGTCGCATCGGCCGGCCAGGCCGGACATCGGCTCGCCCTGCGCGGCGGCGGCAGCAAGGACGGCATCGGCCGTGCGGAAACCGACGCCGAGATCGTCGACATGACGGGCTTTGCCGGGGTGATCGACTATGATCCCGCCGAACTGGTGCTGACCGCCGGCGCCGGCACGCCGCTTGACGAGATCGAGCGGCTGGTCGCCGCCGAGAACCAGATGCTGGCCTTCGATCCCTTCGATCACGGACCGATCTTCGGCCGCCCCGCCGGCAGCGCCACGATCGGCGGCATCATTGCTGCCGGCGTCGGCGGATCGCGGCGGTTGTCGGCAGGCGGCGTGCGCGATCATCTGCTCGGCTTCGCCGCGGTCTCCGGGCGGGGCGAGCGCTTCGTCGCGGGCGGCAAGGTGGTGAAGAACGTCACCGGCTATGATCTGTCCAAGCTGGTCTGCGGAAGCTGGGGCCGGCTTGCCGCGCTGACCGAAGTGACGCTGAAAGTGCTTCCGCGCCCGCGTACGACCGCGACCTTCGCGTTGCGCGGTCAGATGCCGGCGGAGGCGGTTGCGACCATGGCCGCAGCCATGGGATCGCAGGCCAATGTCGCGGCCGCTGCCTATCTGCCCGATGGCGGCGTCACTGCGCTGCGGATCGAGGGTTTCGACCATTCGGTGGCGGCGCGCCTGGCACTGCTCGCGCGCCTGCTGCCTGGCGGGGAGCCCATGCCGGCCGCCGAGGCGGACGAATATTGGCGCATGCTGTGGACGGTGTCGCCGCTCGCCGGAACCGGAGCGCTCTGGCGGATCTCGATCGGATCGCGCGGCTGTGCGGACCTGATCGCGCGCCTTGCGGCCGGGAACACCGACTATCTCGTCGACTGGGCGGGCGGGCTGGTGTGGCTGACTCATGCGGGCCCGGCAGACCATGTGCGTGCGGCCGCGCGGCAAGCGGGCGGCCATGCCATGCTCGTTCGCCATGGCGGCCTGGCGGACACGCCGAGCCTCGATGCGCAACCGCCGGCGATCGCCGCGCTGGAGACGCGCGTGCGGCGCGCCTTCGATCCGCTGGGCATCTTCGAAACCGGTCGTTTTGGACAATCCTGATGCAGACCAGCTTTTCCCCCGAACAGCTTGCCGATCCGGCGACCGCCATGTCCGAGGCGGTGATCCGCAAATGCGTGCATTGCGGTTTCTGCACCGCGACCTGCCCCACCTATGTCCTGCTCGGCGACGAACTCGATAGCCCTCGCGGCCGCATCTACCTGATCAAGAACATGCTCGAGACCGAGCAGCAGCCGACGCCCGAGATCGTCAAGCATATCGATCGCTGTCTCTCCTGCCTGTCATGCATGACGACCTGCCCGTCGGGCGTGAACTATATGCATCTGGTCGATCATTCCCGCGCCTATATCGAGCAGCGCTATCGGCGGCCGTTCATGGACCGGCTCTATCGCACGGTGCTGGCGCATATCCTGCCCTATCCCAGGCGCTTCCGGCTGGCGCTGACGCTGGCCCGGGCGACGCGGCCGATCGGCGCTGCGCTCGCGCGGACGACCGGGCAGAAGCCGCTGGCCGCGATGCTGGCGCTGGCGCCCGATCACGTACCGCCCCGCACACACATCGGCGACGCGCGCATCGCCGGCGCGAAAGGCCGCGTGGCGATGCTCCAGGGTTGCGCCGAGCCGGTGCTGCGTCCCGAATTCCGCAGCGCGGCCGAACGATTGCTCAACCGTGCCGGCTATGACGTCGTGGCCGCGCCCGGCGAAGGCTGTTGCGGCGCGCTCGTCCACCATATGGGCCGGGAGATCGAAAGCCTGAATTCGGCGCGGCGCAACGTCGATGCGTGGATCGCGGTCGCCGAAACCGAGGGGCTGGATGCGATCGTCTTCACCGCGTCGGGCTGCGGCACCACGATCAAGGATTACGGCCATATGCTGCGCGACGATCCGCTTTATGCGGACAAGGCCGCGCGGGTCTCGGCACTGGCCAAGGATATCAGCGAATTCCTCGCCACGATCGAACTGCCCGCGGGTACATCCCCGGGGCTGACCGTCGCCTATCACCCCGCCTGTTCGCTCCAGCACGGACAGAAGGTGACCGAAGCGCCGAAGCGGCTGCTGGCGCAGATGGGCTTTGCCGTCGTCACGCCCGTGGACGCACATCTCTGCTGCGGCTCGGCCGGCGTCTACAATATCCTCCAGCCCGAAATCGCCGGACAGCTTCGCGACCGCAAGGTCGCAAGCATCGAACGCCTGAGGGCCGATGTCATCGCCACCGGCAATGTCGGCTGCGCCGTGCAGATCGGGCAGCGGGCGTCGCTGCCCGTGGTCCACACCGTCGAGTTGCTCGACTGGGCCACGGGCGGCCCAGTCCCCAAGGCCCTTGCTCACCTACAACCAACAGGAACCACGGAATGAACCGGATCACGCTTGCCCAGGCCAACAGCATCATCACAGCGGCGTTCGACAAGGGCGCGGGCATGGGCCTGAAGCCGCTGAGCATCGCGGTGCTCGATCCCGGCGGCCATCTCATCGCCTTTCAACGCCAGGACGGCGCCTCGTCGCTGCGGCTGGGCATTGCCGCGGGCAAGGCGGGCGGCGCGCTGGCGCTCGGCATATCCAGCCGCAAGATCGGCGAGATGGCGGCCGAGCGCCCGACCTTCGTCGCCGCGCTCGGGCCGATCGCGCCGACCGGCGTGATCCCGGCGGCCGGCGGCGTGATCGTCGTCGATGCGGCGGGAGAGCCGATCGGCGCGGTAGGCGTGACCGGCGACACATCCGACAATGACGAAATCTGCGCGCTCGCGGGCATCGCCGCCGCCGGACTCACGGCGCAGGGCTGACCGGCGGCCGGCTTGGCGCATCCTATGAGCAACATCGACGACATTATTGGCCAACGCGGATTGAGCCATTTCATACAGGAGGATCAATGGATACCGATCGCAGAGAGCTGCTTGCGGGCATGCTCGTCTCCACAGGGCTGGCGATGATGGCGAACCAGCCCGTCATGGCCGCCCGTGCGCGAAAATTCAGCGGCGTGAAGGACGCGAGCGCGATCCTGATCCGCGACCCGGACGGACGCGACGCGATGCGCTATCTCTATGGCGCGCTGCCGGCCGGCGAGAAGGGCCCGGCCGTCCCCGGTACCGCCTATACCCATCCGCTTTGGACGCCGGGCGGCGAGATGGTCACCGATGTCGCGGCACCCGACCATCCGCATCATCGCGGTGTCTTCTGCGCCTGGATCAACGTCGACGGCGAAAAGCGCGGCGACTGGTGGGGCTGGGGCGCGCGCGCGCCGAAGGATGGCCGCGCGATCGTCAGCCGATCAGCCAGGCTTCTCTCCACCGGCCGCTCGTCCGCCGCTCTGGAAGCCGTCAATGCCTGGCAGGCGGACGGAGAGGATGTGCTGATCGAAACCATGCGCGTCACGGCAAGCCAGCAGCATGGCTGCAACGTGTTCGACTATATCTACACATTCATGCCCGCGACGAACCGTCCGGTGACGATCGCGCAGAATCCGTTCGGCGGCTTCTGCTATCGCGCCAAGCCGCGCGGTGCGATCGTGATCAGCGATCTTTCGGGCCCGCTCGACCTGAAGGACAGCTGGCAGGACAGTTACGAGCTCAACTGGCCGGCGCGGCCCTGGTATGATTTCTCGACGACCGCGCCCGACGGGAAGATCGCGGGCGGCGCGGTGCTCGATCATCCCGGCAACCCACCTTCGACCTGGCACATCATCCGCGGCGCATACATGGTCAATCCGTGCATCGTCGCGCCGGGGGCGATCGAGATACAGCCGGGCAAAGGCCTGACCTTGCGCCACCGCGTGGTCTCGCACGACGGACCGGCCGATGCGGCGATCCTCAACCGGCTGCACCAGGAATTCGCCCGCGGCTGATCAGGCCCCACATCGGTCGAACTGATCCAATGCCGTCCCCTGTCAGAGCCAATCGGCTCGTCCGGTTTGACGACATTGGGTTGGCGTGCCAGAGTCCGCGGCGCGCTCAAGCCTGCGGAAAGCGACGATAAAATATGACGGACCGGAACGTTCGCAAGCGAGCAGGGGAAACGGTCGGAGGCCTGCTGACCCGGTTCGAACGGAACATCGCCGACGGACTATGGCAGGTCGGAACCAAGATCCCGACCGAGCGCGAACTGGAGCAGGAACTTGGCGTATCGCGCAACACGCTGCGCAAGGGGCTCCGTCAGTTGGAGGAGCAGGGCCGCATCGAACGCCATGTCGGGCGTGGCTCCTTCGTCGCCGACCCATCCGCCAGGGCGCCGCTGCAGGCGCGGCCGTTCGAGGCCTATAAGGCGGCCGCCGCAGCCACGGCGATTGTCCGCCCGAAGGAGCAGGCCGAAGATGGCAGCCTGATCGACCAGATCCGCGGCGCCAGCCCGTCCGATGTGATGGACGTGCGGCTGATGATCGAGCCGGCCGCCGCCGAGCTCGCAACCTATCGCGCGAGCGCCGAGAATTTCACGCAGATTCAGACCTGCCTGGAGCGGATGCGCGCGGCAGCAGACGTGCCCGAGTTCGAGCATTGGGACAGCATGTTGCATGTCGCCATCATGTCCGCCGCGCGCAACGAGCTGCTGCTGACCATGTACAGGGCGATCAACGAGGCACGCAATCAGCCCGAATGGATGCGCTTGAAGCAGCGCTCGCTGAGCGCCGCGCAGCGCGATCTTTATCAGCAACAGCATGTCGATATCGTCGGCGCGCTGATGGACCGCGATCCGGCGCGCGCGCGCGAGTTCACGCTGGCGCATCTCAGGGCCGTTCGGGACAATCTGCAGATCTCCTGAAACCCGCTAATCCCGCGGAAAATCCATAAATCGACCCGCAACGGGGCGTTGTCTGCGCCCTGATCCGCCTCCCCGCGGGTGCGCTACGCGTCCATGCACCACGATCGGCAGCCGCTGCGCATAATATGAACCCTGTTGACGCAATAGGCTACTAACGTCTACGATCAGCGACATTGGTGTAAGTTCAGATTCGTCCGTTGGCGAACGAACGGGGAGCGGACGAGACAATCGTGATGATCGGCGTAACCCATGGCCCATCGCCGTCGTCCGTTCGGCTCAAGGCGTGCGTGCGCTGCGATCGCTTCGTGCGCGGCTCCACGCACGGCGCACGTCTGGCCAGCAGGATCGCGACACTGGCGGATCCGGTGCTCGGCAACCGGATCATGCTGCGCCAGGTGCCATGCCTCGCGGGCTGCAGGCGCCCCACCAATATCGAATTGAGCGCGCCGGACAGGGCGACCGTCCGGCTGGACGGCCTGGAGGAAGGCGATGCCGACGCGATCGTCCGTCTCGCCGCGCTTTATGCCGCCGCGCCGGACGGCATGGTTCCGGCGCACCAATGGCCGGCCGAGCTTCTCGGCCGCGTCGCGACACAGATCGCACCGCGCAATGCGGGCGCAGGGGTTGACCACATGCGCGGCGCACCCCGCATCGGGAGAGATTGATATGGCGACGACGATGTTCACCAATGTCCGCGTGCTCGACAGCGGCGGCGACCTGCCGTTCGAGGCGGACGTGCTGGTCGAGGGTGATCGCATCGCCCGGGTCGAGCGCGATCGCGGCGCGATCCCGCACGAGCCCCACCGGATCGTCGACGGGCGCGGCATGACGCTGATGTCCGGCCTGTGCGACGCGCATACGCATTTCAGCTGGATCGACCAGGATTCGCTCGACGCAATCGGCATGATGCCGGTGGAGGAACATGTGCTGGAGGCAGCGGGCTCGGCACGGAAATATCTCGACATGGGCTATACCATGTGCGTGGGCGCCGCCGCCGCGAAGCCGCGGCTGGACGTGGTGATCCGCAACTATATCAATGCGGGCAAGCTGCCCGGCCCGCGTTATCTGGCCAACGGCCCGGAGATCGCCACCATCGGCGGCCTGGGCGATCTCAATCCCAGCCATGTTGCCGCCTATACCTATGTCGAGGTGATCAACGGCCCGATGGAGATGCGGCGTACGGTGCGCCAGCTCCTGAAAGAGGGCGTGGACGGCATCAAGCTCAACCTGTCGGGCGAGAACATCGCCGGCATCGACGCAGAGCGGACGCCAATGGCCGACGACGAAGTCGCCGAGGCAGTGGCCGAAGCGCGCCGCAAGCCCGGCACCTACATCGCCGCGCATGCCCGCTCCGACGAGAGCGTGCGCCAATGCCTGAAGCACGGCATCGAATTCATCTATCACGCCAGCTTCGCCAGCGACGAGACGATCGAGCAGCTCGCGGCCGTGCGCGACCGGCATTTCGTCGGGCCCGGCGTCGCCTGGCTCTACCAGACCTCGTACAACGCCTCCGGCTGGGGGATCACCCCCGACATGGCCCGCGACATGGGTTATCATCGCGAACTCGAAGCCTGCATCGCCGGTGTGAAGAAGATGAAGGCCGCAGGCATCCGCCTGGTCCCCGGCGGCGATTATGGCTTCGCCTGGACCCCGCACGGCACCTACGCCAAGGATCTCGAATATTTCGTCGATCTGTTCGGCTTCACGCCGATGGAGGCGATCGTTGCCGCGACCGCGACGGGCGGCGAGGCCATGGGCCGGCCGCACGAGCTGGGCAGAGTGCGGGAAACCTATCTGGCCGATCTGATCCTGGTCGACGGCGACCCGCTGGCCGACATCACCATCCTGCAGGACGAAAGCCGCATTGCCGCGGTGATGAAGGACGGCAGCTTCCACAAGGCGCCGCCCACGCACTGAGCGATTGGATCACGATTCCACACGCATTGGATCACAAAAGAGGGAGAGATCGATGAGCGAGCAGGTTTCGAAGGGCGGCAATGCGGGCTATCTGCTGGTCGCGATGTGGGTCGGGCTGGTCGCGGCGCTCGGTTCCGGGCTCTGCGCGGTCGCGGGTTTCCAGCCCTGGCTGCTCTTCCTGGGTTGGTGCGCGTTCAGTACGGGCGGCGGCACCGCAAAGGGCGGCGCGCAGGCGATCGCGTGCGTGATCCTCGGCATCGTCCTCGGCATGGTCGGCGCCACGGTGCTGGCCTCGATCCACAGCCTGGGCACGCTGGCCCTGATCATCGTCGTCTTCTTCCTGGCGACGATCGCGATGCTGTCGATGCTCACCCCACCGGTGAACAGCATCATCGGCTATTTCCTGGGCATGACGGGCTATTTCGCGTCTCACCTCGAGCCCAGCCTCGAAAGCCTGGCGATGCTCGCCGCGCCCGTCGCCTTTGGCGGCGCGTGCGGCTGGGTGGCCGCGCATTTCGCCCACAAGATTCACAGCCACTGATCATTCAAACCGGCACCGATCAAGCCGGGGAATCGGGGCAACGATCGGCCCCGCAGAGAAAGGACATCCAATCATGAAGTTTGCGACCGTTCGGCATGACGGAAGGACATGCGCCGCCATCATCGATCCGGACGCCAATCGCGCGTGGCTGCTCGACGGCACGACCCTGCTCGACATCATCGCCGGGGATGCCGCGGGTGGCGCACTGCCGGTGCCGACGGGCGACGGAGTGGACCTGTCCGCCGTCGAGATGCTCGCACCGATCCCGGCGCCGCGCCGGAACATCTTCTGCGTCGGCAAGAATTATCACGCGCATGCGCATGAATTCACCCGCAGCGGTTTCGACAGCAGCGCGCAGAGCGCGGCCGATGCCATCCCCAAGGCGCCGATCATCTTTTCCAAGGTGCCCGAAAGCGTGATCGCGACCGGCCAGCCGATCCGTTACCCGACCGGCGTCAGCGACAAGGTCGACTATGAGGCCGAACTGGCGATCGTGATCGGCAAGGGTGGCCGCGGCATCTCCAAGGCCGATGCCTATGATCATGTCTGGGGCTATATGATCGTCAACGACATGACGGCCCGCGACCTTCAGTCGACGCACAAGCAGTGGCTGATCGGCAAGTCGCTCGACACTTTCTGCCCGATGGGGCCGTGGCTGGTGACCGCCGACGAGGTCGAGCCCGAGAATCTCAATGTCCGCTGCTGGGTGAACGACGAATTGCGCCAGGATGCGATCACGTCCGATCTGATCTTCGACATACCGACGCTGATCGAAGCGCTGTCCGCGGGCATCACGCTCTATCCCGGCGACATCATCGCCACCGGCACGCCCGAGGGCGTCGGCATCGGTTTCGATCCGCCCCGCTATCTGGTGCCCGGAGACCGCGTCTCGGTCGAGATCACAGGTCTCGGCCGCCTCAGCAACGTCATCGCATAACGGAGCCAGCATCATGTCGAATTGGGTTACGGAAATACAGGGCGAAGGGGATCCGATCCTGTTCGTCCACGGACTGGGCGGCACGTCCAACGTGTTCACGCCGCAGGTGGCGGTGCTCCAGCGCTTCTTCAAATGCGTCCGCCCGGACCTGCCCGGATCGGGCCGCAGCGCCACGCCCGACACGCTCGACCTCGTCGCGCTCGCCGACGATATGGCCGCGCTGATCGAGGCGAACGGCGGCGGCCGCTGGCACGTCGTCGGCCATTCGCTGGGCACGGTCGTCTGCCAGCACCTCGCGGTGCGCCGGCCCGATCTGGTGCGCAGCCTGGTGCTGGTCGGCCCGCTGCTCGCTCCACCCGAGGGCGCCCGTACCGCGCTGCGCGATCGTGCCGGCACCGCCCGCCAATCGGGCATGGCGGGGATTGCCGACGCCATCGTCCAGGGCGGCACCTCCGCCAACACCAAGGCCAACCAGCCTGCGGTCGCGGCGCTGGTGCGCGAGATGCTGATGCGCCAGGATCCCGAGGGCTATGCGCTGACCTGCGAGGCGCTGGCCGCGGTCCAGGGCGCCGACGTCGCGAAGATCGCGGTGCCGACGCTGCTGCTGACCGGCGACGAGGACGGCACCGCCCCGCCCCGCGCCGTGAAGGCATTGGCGGGCGCGATCGGCGGCGCCGAATATCGCGTGCTCGACCGCTGCGGCCATTGGGCGACCTTCGAAGCGCCTTCCACCATCACCAACGCGGCACTGAACTTCCTGCTCGACGCCGCATGACCATCATGCCGGGCCGTCCGAGCGGCGGCCCGGCACGGCTCAAGCCGATCTACCAGAGCGGATCGGCGTACAGATCCGCAAGATAATCGGTCAGCGCCCGCACATGCGCGGGCACGAAGGGCGAGGCCGGATAGACGGCGAAGATGCCGAGATCGGCGACCCCGCCATAATCAGGGAGCACACGGACAAGCCGTCCGTCCTTCAGTTCCCCGCTGACGTCCCATAGCGACCTGAGCGCGATGCCGACGCCCGCCACTGCCAGTTCGCGCACCACCTCGCTCGAATTGGTGCGGACGGTGCTCACCCCCTCGACATTGATGGTCCTGCCGCCGCGCGCCAGGATCCAGGGCCATTGCCCCTCGGCAGCCAGCAACCGATGTCGCTTCAATCCTTCGATCGTTTCGGGCGCACCATTGCGGGCCAGATAGTCGGGTGCCGCACACAGGATGCGCTCGCTCGTCGCGAGCTTGCGGCCGTCCAGCCCCACGCCCTTCGCCTGGGCGATGCGGATCGCCATGTCGATCCGCCCCGAAACCATGTCGACGAAACTGTCGGTCAGGTCGAGGGTGAGCTGAATGTGCGGATAGGCGCGCAGGAAGCCGGCCAGATGCGGCGCGACATGCATGCGTCCGAAGCTTGTCGGCGCTGTGACGACGAGCGAACCCCGTGGCTCGGCCGCACCGATCAGCCTGGCCTCCGCCTTTTCGAGCGCGGACAGCAAGTCCACCACGTCGCGGTGGAATTGTTCACCCAGCGGCGTCAGTTCCATCGTCCGCGTCGTCCGATGGAGCAGACGCGTGCCCAGCCGCTGTTCCAGCCGCGCGATCCGTTTCGACACCATCGCCGGCGAAATGCCCAGCGCACGCGCCGCGGCGGACAGGCTGCCGGACGCGACGACGGTGGCGAACAGCGCGTGATCGGCGTCCATCATCTTTTCCCTGAGCGATAAACTGTCTCTCTTTTTTATACTCTACCGGCGGATATGGCTATCGCCTATCTGGACCCTGATTATCATCAGGGAGACGGCAGATGGCCGACATGATCGACAAGGCAGGCATCCGGGTCGCGGAAGAGCTCGTCCGCTTCATCGAGGATCAGGCGCTGCCCGGCACCGGGCTCGATCCCGAAGCCTTCTGGTCCGGAGTCTCCGCGGTGTTCGCGCGTTTCGCGCCCGAAAACGCCGCGCTGCTCGCGAAGCGCGACGCGCTTCAGGCGCAGATCGACCAATGGCACGAGGCGCGCGCCGGCCAGGCCGTCGACGGACCGGCCTATGCCGGGTTCCTCCGCTCGATCGGCTATCTGGTCGACGAGCCCGCGCCCTTCGCGATCGCGTCCGAGAATGTCGATGCCGAGCTGGCGACGCTCGCCGGCCCGCAGCTCGTGGTGCCCGTGCTCAATGCCCGCTTCCTGCTCAACGCGGCGAATGCGCGCTGGGGCAGCCTCTACGACGCGCTGTACGGCACCGATGCCCTGCCCGGTGCGGCATCCGGCCCCGGCTATGATCCCGTGCGCGGCGCGCAGGTGATCGCATGGACCAAGGCGTTCCTTGACCGCGCCGTGCCGCTGGCGAGCGGAAGCTGGACCGACTGGACCGGCGGCACGCCCGACCTGGCCGATCGCGCCCAATTCGCCGGTACGCGGGGAGACAATCTGCTGCTGGTCCATAACGGGCTGCACATCGAACTGGTGATCGATCGCAACCACCCGATCGGCCGGACCGATCCGGCCGGCCTTGCCGACGTCGTACTCGAATCCGCGCTCTCGACCATCGTCGATCTCGAGGATTCGGTCGCCGCGGTCGATGCGGCGGACAAGGTCGCCGCCTATGCCAACTGGCTCGGCCTGATGAAGGGCGAGTTGACCGCCAGCTTCGACAAGGGCGGGCGCAGCATGACGCGCACGCTGAACGAAGACCGCGATCACGTTGCCCCGGACGGCACCACCGTCACCTTGCCGGGCCGCAGCCTGTTGTTCGTGCGCAATGTCGGCCACCTGATGACCACGCCGGCGATCCTGCTGGCGGACGGCGGCGAGGCGCCGGAGGGCATATTGGACGGCATCGTGACCAGCGTGATCGCGATGCACGACCTGAAGCGCACCGGCCGCTTCGTGAACAGCCGCGCCGGATCGATCTATATTGTCAAACCCAAGATGCATGGCCCGGAAGAAGCGGGCTTCACCAACCGTCTGTTCGACGCGATCGAGGATCTGCTGGGGCTGGCCCGGCACACGGTGAAGGTGGGCGTGATGGACGAGGAGCGCCGCACCTCCGCGAACCTCGCGGCCTGCATCCATGCGGTGAAGGACCGCATCGTCTTCATCAACACCGGTTTCCTCGACCGCACCGGCGACGAGATCCACACCTCGATGAAGGCCGGCGCGATGATCCGCAAGGGCGACATGAAGTCGTCCGACTGGATCGCTGCCTATGAGAATCGCAATGTGCAGATCGGCCTCGCCTGCGGGCTTTCGGGCAAGGCGCAGATCGGCAAGGGCATGTGGGCGGCACCCGATCGCATGGCGGACATGCTCGAACAGAAGATCGGCCATCCGCGCACCGGCGCGAACACCGCCTGGGTTCCTTCCCCCACCGCCGCCACGCTGCACGCGACGCATTATCACGCGGTCGACGTGTTCGCCCGGCAGGGCGAGCGCAGGGCGGAACCCGTCGCGGGGCTGGACACGCTGCTCGCCGTCCCGCTCGCCGCCGGCAAGAACTGGACGGCGGAGGAGATCCGCGACGAACTCGACAATAATGTCCAGGGGCTGCTGGGCTATGTCGTGCGCTGGATCGATCAGGGAATCGGCTGCTCCAAGGTGCCCGATATCCATGATGTCGGGTTGATGGAGGATCGCGCGACGCTGCGCATCTCGTCACAGCACATCGCCAACTGGCTGCTGCACGGCGTGTGTTCGACCGAGGATGTCGACGCGGCCTTCGCGCGCATGGCAGCCAAGGTGGATTCGCAGAATGCGGACGACCCCGTTTATCAGCCGCTCGTCACCTCGGGCGCGCCGGGGATCGCGCTCCAGGCCGCCCGCGCGCTCGTCTTCGAAGGCACGGCGCAGCCCAATGGCTATACCGAGCCGCTGCTTCATCGGTATCGGTTGCTGGCGAAGCAAGAACAGGCCTGAGCCGCAAACGCGAAAACCCTCTCCTCCCCATCGAAGATGGGGAGGGGGACCGCCGACCATAGGTCGGTGGTGGAGGGGAAATGCGGTGCCGACACCGCGCAGCTATTCAAGTGGAATCGTCCCGACAATTCTGTCGAATGCAGTGTCGGTCGATACATCCATTTCCCCTCCACCACCCCGGCTTGCGCCGGGGCGGTCCCCCTCCCCACGCTTCGCGTAGGGAGGAGAGGGAACACCCTGTCCCCTATCGTTTCGCCGGCAGCGCGAAGACCACATAGGAATTCCGTCCCTTGGGCCCGCGCGACGGACCGATCGGGCTCATCCCGCTCGGAAAATAATAGGCGACCGGCACCGCGATATATTGCCGGCCCCGCACCGCGTAGATCGCGGGCACGCCCTGCGGGATCGAGGGCAGTTCGTGCTCCCAGAGCAGCTTGCCGGTGTCCCGGTCATAGGCGTGGATCTTGCGATCGTCGGACGATGTCGCGATGATCAGCCCGCCCTCGGTGACGATCAGCCCGCCCTTGGAACGCGACACGCCGGTCTGCGCGACCGGATAGCCCGGCACGCCGCCCAGCGGCACCTGCCAGATGATCTTGCCCTCGTTCAGGTCATAGGCGGTGATCGTCGTCCATGGCGGCTTGATCGCGGGCAGGAAGGTCTTGGCCGAGACCATGAAGCCATAGCTCGAATACCAGCGGCCCTTGCCGGCATTGCTGAGATCCGGCCCCGAGGCGCCATGCGCCTGGGCATCGACCGGCAACCCGCGCGACACCGCCGGCATCACCGGCTGCTGGGTTTCGGAGGGATCGTCGAGAAAGGCGACGACGGCGTCGATATCGGCCTGTTCGAGGCTGCCGGCAAAGGCGGGCATGGTATTGCGTCCGCCCAGGATCGTCTTCGCCGCCTCGGCTGAGCCCAGCCGCGCGACGACGCCCTGGAGCGCGGGGATCGCGGGCTGGCCCTGCATCTTGTCGCCATGGCAGATCGCGCAATTATTCTTGTAGACCGCGCGGCCGCGGTCCTTGGGGGTGGCATAGCCGCCCGCCGGCTGACCATCCATCTTCTCCAGCTTCATCATCGTCGGCAGGTCGAAGGACGAAACATAGAAACGGCCCGATCTGGGTTCGCCCGCCACCATGCCCCAGTTCACGCCGCCATGATTGCCCGGCATCTGCACGGTGTCTTTGAGACCCGGCGGCGTGAACACCCCCTCGTTGCGCGCGGCGCGCACCTGCGACGCGAAGGCGCGCCGCTCCTCTTCGGGCAGGTTCGGATCGATGTCCGCCTCGGTGAAACGCAGCCGGGCGAACGGCGGCAGCGCGGAAAAGGGCTGGGTGGGAGAGGCGACATCGTCCTCCATCTCGCTTTTGGGAACCGGGCGTTCCTCGATCGGGAAAACCGGCTTTCCGGTCGCGCGGTCGAAGACGAACACCATCCCTTGCTTGGTCGCCTGCACGACCGCGTCGATCATCTTGCCGTCGCGGCGCACCTGCATCAGCACCGGGCTGCTGGTGACGTCATAATCCCACAGGTCGTGGTGGACGAGCTGATAATGCCAGACGAGCTTGCCTGTCCGGATATCCAGCGCGATCAGCGAATTGGCGTAGAGATTGTCGCCCTTGCGGTCGCCGCCCCAGAAATCATAGGTGGAGGAACCGAGGCCGAGATAGGCGATGCCCAATGCCTCGTCGACGGCCATGCCGCCCCAGTTGTTGACGCCGCCCATCGTCTGCCACGCATCCTTGGGCCAGCTGTCATAGCCGGGCTCGCCGGGGTGCGGGATGGTGTGGAACTGCCAGACGAGCTTGCCGGTGCGGACATTATAGGCGCGGATGTCGCCGGGCGGCGATCCATAGCCCTCGCCGGTGTTCGATCCCATGATGATGATGTCCCCCACCACCTTGCCGCCTGCAATCGGCGCGATGCTGCCGATCCTGGCGGGATTGCGACCGAGCCCGAGGCGCAGGTCGACCGCGCCGTCCACGCCGAAATCGGTGATCGGCCGCCCCGTCCTGGCGTCGACCGCGCGCAGAGCCTGGTTCTTGCAGAATAGCAGCCGGCTTTCCTTGCCGTCGGCGCTGCGCCAGTAGGAAAGCCCGCGCGTGCGGTCGATCGCGCCCTCCGCCACCCAGATTTCCCTGCCGGTCTCCGGATCGAGCGCGACCAGCGTGTCGGCGTTGCGGACGATATACATGATCCCGTCGGCGATGAGCGGCGCCGCGACCGTGGTGGGATCGCCTACGTCATATTCCCAGACGATGCCGAGCTGGCCGACATTGCTCTTGTCGATCTGGATCAGCGGCGAATATTGGTTCGATCCGAGATTGCCGCCGAAATGCGCCCATTCGGCGGTTTCCAGCCCCACCGGCGTCGACCGGACCGACGATGTCGATGCCGTCTGGCAACCGGCCAATATGGTCGCGAGACCGAGGAACGCGAGGGGACGGCGGGCCATGGACAACTCCGGCATGAACACGGGCAGGGACAGGAAAAATGGGCACCGGACCGAAGGGGATCGGCCCGGTGCCCGGTTGCGGGGTCAGAAGCTGGCGCGACCCCGCAGACCGAAATAACGCGTGTTGGTGCGGTCCATCACGCGATTGAGGAAGCCGGTCGCCGGCGTGTAGCCCAGCGCCGAGATGGTGTAGGTCTGCGCCCTGGTCTTGAAGAGGTTCGAGGCGAACACCTCCAGCGTATAATTTTCCGACCGCAGCCCGACGTTCAGATCCACGAACGCCTTGGCCTTGATGTAGGAAGTCGGCAGGCGCAGCAGGTCGAAGCGCTGTTTGCTGGCATATTTGAGCAAGGGCGCGACGAACAGCTTCAGACCCCCGTCGCCGACCGGCACCGCATAATCGAGCCCGGCAGTGAAGCGCAGCTTCGGTGCATTGTTCAGCGTCTCGCCCGACATGTCGCCCTGGGTGTTGCCCGTGGGCGTGATCGCGCAGGCGACCGTGCCGACCGGCGCCGCCGTCGCCACCGCGCCGGTGTAACAAGGCGCATTGGGGAAATCGAGGATCTTGGCGTCGGTATAGGCAAGGTTCAGCGTGGTTCGCAGTTCCTCGATGAGGTGCGTGTCGAGGCTGAGTTCGACGCCGCGCGTCCGCACGCGCCCGACCGGCTGGGTCTTGACCACGGGCGGCAGGTTCGGCGTGGCATTGGGCACGTTGGTATAGGCCTGGTAATTGGCGTAGCGCCCCTGGAACGCGGCGATGTTCAGCGTCACGCGGCGATCGAGGAACTGCGATTTCAGGCCGAATTCGATGTTCTTCACCGTTTCCTGCGGCAGCGTCTGGAGCGACGTCACGATCGCGGTGGTATTGTCCTCGGCATCATAGACCGGCCCCTGTTTCGCTTGGGCATAGGTGGCGTAGACCATCACGTCGGGCGTGACGTGATATTGCGCGCCGAAGTCGAAATTGACGAAGCTCGCATCGTCCTTGCCCTGGCTCAGCACCGTGGCGATCGCGGGGAAATTGGCAACAGTGCCGTTCGACAGAGCCTTCTGCGCCGCCGGCATGCCGTTGAACAGCCAGCTATATTTCACCTTGTCATGCTCGAAGCGGATGCCGCCCTGGATGGTGAGCTGGTCGGTCACCGCATAATCGGCATGGGCGTATGCCGCGATGGTTTCGGTCCAGAAGGTGCGATACCAGTCGACCGGCAGCCAGTAGCGCTGATAATTGAAGCGCTGCTTGAGGTCGCTGTAGAAGACGCCGGCGACATAATGGAATGGCCCGCTCGACGGCGAGGAAACGCGGAACTCCTGCGTCAGATAATCGGTCGCGTTGAGCAGGTTGTTGTACCCCTGCCATTCCGGCCGGGCGTTGAAATCGGCGAGCGGCAGGGTGAAGCCGAGAAAATCGCCGCGGATCGGGCTGTTTTCCTTGAGATAGGACGTGATCGAGGTCAGCGTCACCCCGCCCGAACTCTCCCATTCGCCGCGCAACACGCCGCCCCAGGTCTGGCTGTGCGCGGTGCCGTTGTTCGGCGACGCGTAATATTTATTGTCCGGGCCGATCGGCACGCCGGGCTGGAGCTGGGCAAGGCTGCGGCGATTGATGTCGGCCGCGAAGAATATCGTCGGGTTGGCATAGGCGTGGATATATTCGTTGCCGCCGAGCGACGCGTTGCCCGGTGTCGCGGACACACCGGTCGGCGCGGCGCCGACGCCATTGCGATGCGCATATTGGTAGAAGAAGGTGCCCGTGATCGTCAGATCCTCGGTGGGCCGGAACTGGATCTTGTTGCGGGTGCCGTAGACGTAGGAATTGGCCCATTTGTCGAGGGTGATGTTCTTGTAGAGGCCCCGGAAGCCGTCATAATATTGCGAGATGCTGATGCTGATCTTGTCGCTGATCGGCCCGGAGACGAAGCCCGACGCCTGGAACTGATTGTCGGTCGTGCCGAGCACATTGACGAAACCCGTCCAGTCGCTGGTCGGCGCGGAGGTCACGATATTGATCAGGCCGCCGGTGGCGTTGCGCCCCGCCAGCGTGCCCTGCGGCCCGGGCAGCACTTCCACCTGTGCGATGTCCTGAAGATTATTGGCGATATTGGCGCGCGACGGCTGCGGCACGTCGTCCACCACGATGCCGACCTTGCTCTGCGCGCCGATGGTGGGGGCGCCGGTGCCGACACCGCGCATCGTCAGCGTCTGGCCGACGCCCGACACGGTCGGCACGATCTTCGACAGATCGGCGATATTGGTGATATTCTGCTGCACGAGTGCATCGTTGGTGACGACCTGAACCGATTTCGGAACATCCTGGACATTCTCGCTGCGCTTGTTCGCGGTGATGACGATCTCACCCTCGCCGGTGGCGTTCTCTCCCTGCGCGTCATTGGTCTGTGCCTGCGCGCCGGTGGCGGCAAGTGCTGCGATCGAAACCCCGATCAGGCCGAGGCGATGGCGATAGTTCATGGAAATCTCCCTCTTGATCGTTCTGTCGTTGCGTCCTTGATGCGGTGATTCCTGCGGTCCGAAGCGCCGGCTAGGGCCGGGCCAGTGCGGCGGCGATGCTCGCGATCAGCGATTTGACCGCGACCAGCGGGTCCGGAAGATCGGTCTCGGTGTAGAGTTCGACCGAATAGATACCGCCATATCCCGAGCGTTCCGTGGCGAGCACGATCGGGCGGATCGGATATTCGACATGCCGGCCCGCCGCGTCGAAATGCAGCCCCTTGGCCGATACGAGCGACAGATAGGGGAACATCCGGCTCAAATCCGCGATGCGGCGGCGTGGGTCCGGCGCCTCCGAATTGCCCCAGTCGAGCAGCCCGCCGACATTCTCGTGCTTCACCAGCGACAGCAGTTTCGCGACATTGGCGATGTGCTTGGAATGGCCGAGATGGTTCTCGACGAGCAGCTTCACGCCGATCGTGCGGCCATAGTCGCCGAGCAGCCGAATGGTGGGCGCAAGCGCGACCGGATCGAACGGATCGGTCGGATTGCCGGAATCGATATTCGCCCGCATCATCGCCGCGCCGAGCAGCGAGGTGCGCAGCATCCAGTCCTTCACGAAGGTGATCGACCGTTCGCGCACCGCATCATCCTTGCTCGACAGGTCGTAATCGCCGTCGAGCTGGAGATTGAAGATGCGGCACCCCGCCCGCTCCGCCGCGGCGCGCAGGCTGCGGCAATAAGCGGGGCTGTCGTCGGCGAACTGGAAGTTCCACACCTCGATATTGGTGAGCCCGAAGGTGTCGCGGATGAAGGCCGGCGCCTCCAGCATCGGCAGCGGGGGCGAGACCAGCGGCATCGGCTGGTTGGGATTGGTCGGAATGCGGTCGCGCAGGCAGACCGTGGTCATGCCGATGCGCCGAAGCTGCCAGGGCTCGAGCGCCGCCCCGCTGGCCGCAACTGCGGGCAGGCTGCCCATACCGCCGGCACAGGTCGCGACGATCGCACCTCCAGCCATGGTTCGAACAAAGTCTCGGCGCTGCATCAGATGCTCCCGTTCAAGGCACAAGCGATCCCATCGGCGGAATCGCGTCCGCCGCCATTCTTCGGATCTGTTCAAACTCAGGGTGTCGGCCGAAGACTTTTCGTCATGTTCGGACCGACCCGTTACTCAACTCGACTTCGACTGCTGATCACGATTCAAACTGCGTTTCCGGCGACCTGTGCCGGGTCCTTCCTGTGGATGATGGCGAAGGTGGCGATGCCGCCGACAAGCACGACCGGCAGAACCCCGAGCAGCACGCCTGTGCCGCCACCGCCGGCCGCCATCAGGAAACCCGCGAACATCGGGCCGACGACCGAGCCGAAGCGGCCGATCGCCATCGCGGCACCAACGCCGGTGCCACGCGCCTCGGCCGGATAAAGCCGCGGCGCGAGACCGTAGATGATCCCCTGCACGCCCATGCTGCCCAAGCCGACGAGCACCCCGGCCGCCAGCATGAAGCCAAGCTGCGCGGGGGCATCCGCGATGATCGCGAGCGCGAACGCGAGCCCCGCAAAAGCCGCGACGATCACGAGCCGCGGATTGAAGGCCACCATTGCGCGACCGGCAAGCACGCTGCCCGTGGCGCCGGCGATATTGAAGAGGATCTGGACGATGCCGGCACCCGCCTTGTCGATGCCGCGCGTGACGAGCAGCGTGGGCAGCCAATTCAGCAACAGGCCGTGCACGCCCAGCGCGCAGAAGAAACCAAGCCACAGCAATAGCGTGGTGTTGAGATTGCCCGGCCCGAACAGCGCAGCGAGCGGCGCGGCGCGGATTTCGGTCGTGCGCAGTGCCGGCTTGTCATGCGGCAGCACCCAGTAAAGCAATGGTGCGACGAACAAAGGCGCGACACCGCCGATGATGAAGATCGTCTGCCAGCTGCCATGCGCACCAAGCGCGGAGATAAGCGACGCCACCGCGCCGCCCGCGGGCAGGCCCGCATAGAGCGCCGCGACCGCCGCGGCGATCCTGCCGGGCCTGGCATTTTCGGCGACGATAGCGATCAGGCTGGGAAACGCCCCGCCAATGCCGAGGCCGGTCATGAAGCGCATGACGAACAGGCCGGTGAAATCATTGGCGAAAGCAGTGCCGAGCGAGAACAGGCCGAACAGCAGCAATGCCGGGATCAGCGTCGCCTTGCGCCCGAACCGGTCCGCCAGGCGGCCGCCAATCACTGCGCCGGCGATGAGGCCGAGCGTGGCGGCGCTGAAGAAGAGGCCCATTTCCGCGGGCCCGAGGCCAAGCGCGGGGGCGAGGCGCGGCGCGACGACACCGGCGGCCTGGATGTCGAAACCTTCGATGATCGCGACCAGGAAGCACAGCGCCATCATCGCGCGTACCGGAATGCCCGACGGAGCGGCCCTGCCGGCGGCGGATGCCGTCATCTCACCCTCGCGCATGGCGCCTGCTCCTCTCACCCGACTGGCCGTGCCAGGCCAGACGATGCTCCGCCCAGGCCGCGACGCCAATCAGGCGATCGTCGCTGCCGGCCGGGCCGACAAGCTGCATCCCGATCGGGAGCCCCTGCGCACCAAGCCCGATCGGCAAGCTGACGCTCGGCCCGCGCAGCAATGTCCACAACCGGCTCATCACCGGATCGCCGGTTCCATCGGCGGCGCGGGGCGCCTCACCCAGCGCGGATGGAGCGATCCATGCATCATAGCCCGCGAAGAGGCGGGCAAACTCGGCGCGCGCCCAGACGCATTCGGCCTGCGCCGCGTCGTAGTCCAGCTTCGAAACGGCGTCTCCGGCCGCGCAAAGCTGGGTGAAGGCCGGGCTCAGCGTCGCGGCGTGCCTATGCTGCTCGAAGGCATAATTGCGCGCCACCTCGAAAGCCATGATCGTCTTGTGAAGCTCGGTCAGCGGCGCGAAACGCTCCGGCAGGGCGATCTCCTCCACCACCGCACCCGCATCGGCGAGCATCGCGACTGCCGCTTCGGTCAGCGCATTCGCCTCCGCTTCCATCTGCGCCCAATGAAAGCCACGGACAAAGCCGATGCGCGGTCGCTCCACGACCGGTCCCGCAGTGACGGCACGGCCGAGCAGCACGTCGCGCAGCGTCGCCACATCCTCGACCGAACGGGTGAGCACGCCAAGGCTGTCGAAGGATTCGGCGAGCGGTCGGATACCCGAAAGGCTGAATTCGCCGTGACTGCCCTTATAGCCGACCACGCCGCAAAAGGCGGCCGGCCGCGTCAGTGATGCCGCGGTCTGCGATCCGAAGGCGGCGGGCACCATGGCGTCCGCGACCGCGGCCGCCGATCCGCTCGACGATCCGCCCGGTGTGCGATCCGGATCGTGCGGATTGCGGGTCTTGCCCGCCGCGAAATAGGCGAATTCGGTCGTCACCGTCTTGCCCATCACGATCGCGCCGGCGCGGCGACACAAAGCGACGCAGCCCGCATCCCAGGCCGGACGGCGATCGCGATACGGACCGAAGCCGAGGCCGGTGGGCATGTCGTGGGTGTCGATGATGTCCTTCACGCCGATCGGCACGCCGTGGAGCCCCCCCTTCGCCGGCGCGCGATCGGCCGCGCGCGCGGCGGCGAGAGCAGCCTCGGCATCGAGCCATTGCCACGCGCCGACCCGCGCCTCGCGCTCGCCGATCCGTTCGAGGCACGCGCCGACCAATGCTTCCGACGAGAGATCGCCGCCGCGGATGCGGCTGGCGATCTCCGTCAGGGTCAGCGTGTGGAGCATGACGCTAGCGGATCAGTTTCTGGTCTGCGGGAATGACGTCGCCATTCTCGACCATCGGTTCGCCGTCGAGATAGAGGCTCGCCCCCTTCATGACGATATCGAGGTGCGCCGGCGTGTTGCGGCTGCCGCCGACATCGGTGTTGGGGCCGGTCGACCACAGCACATTGCCGTAAAAGGCGCGGCCGTCCTGCCCGATGGCGGATTCGCGATTGATCAGGCTGATATTGTTCCACAGAGCCATCTCGTCCAGACCCCAGCCGATATGCGCCATGGCATAAGCGTCGGGATCGTTCCACGCCGCCAGGAAATGACTGAGATGCTCGGCGTCGAATCCACCGGAAATATCGGTGATGAAACCCTTCTCCACGGTGATGTGGATTTCGCCACGCACGAATTCCTTGAAGGGATAGATGATGTCCCCCTCGCGCAGCACGATCTTGCCTTCGCTCTGACCCTCATTGGGCCAGGTATAGGCGAAAGCGCCGGGGAAATGATCCCAGCGGCCGGGTATGTCGGTATAGCCATATTGCAGGATCGGCGTGTGTGAATATTGGCCGAGCTGATAGGTCAGGTCGGTGCCTGCCGGGCTCGTGATCCGAAGCGTCTTTGCCGCCGCGATCTTGCTGCCGGCGGCCTCGACGCGCGGGCGCGCATCGGGACGCGCGATCATCCGCGCCAGGATATCGGCAGGCTCGACGACCATCAGCACCCGCGTGCCGGCCTTCTGGATCTCGATCTGTTCGGGCGAATGGAGCAGGCCGACCAGGTCGATCAATATATCGGTGCCCTTCAGTATCTCGACGCCCGATTTGTGGCCGGTGAGCGGTGTGATCCCCCACAGCGCGCCCTGCGCCGTGGTCGGCGTTGCGCCCGCGCTTTTCATCGGCTGCGGCAGATGCAGATGGAACACTTCCGCGCCGAGCCGCTGGCCCGCCGCCACGAACGCCTCGGCATAGAAAGGCCGCGTGCCGGGGCCGCTGAGCACCGCCATCACCTCGCCGGGGCCGACCTTGCAGAGCTCGAGCTCGCGTTGAAACAAATCCAGCAGGTCAAGCGCGCTCATTGGTGACTCCTTCGATCGTCATATGCTTCACGCGGCCAGCAGCGCGCGTACCTGTTCCCGCAGGAACGCCGCGTCGGCCGGATTGCGTTGGGGATTGCCGGCGACATGCCCCCATTTGCTGGGAATCGGTGCCAGCGTCGCCTGTCCGAGATGCGGCAGTTCCAGCGCATTGTCGGCAACGCGGAAATAGAGGTCGGTCTGCCCCGGCATCAGCAGGACGCGCGCCTTGATGGCGCCCAGCGCGGCGGCAAGATCGCCGCGATAGAGATCGTTGTCGCTGATATCGGCGTGATACCAGGTCATCAGATGGGCATGGAGATCGGAACCGTGCCGGGCGGCGAAGCGTCCGTCCCAGTTCTGCGCCAGATAATCCTCCAGCGCGTCGACTTGGAAGGCATCGCGATACAGCCCCTCGCGGTAGAATGACTGGCTCATCGCCCAGCCCGCATAGACCCGGCCAAAGGCGCGCAGCGCCTCATTCGGCTTCGAATGGAAACGCCCCTCGCCCTTATATTGCGGCGTGGCCTGGAGCAGCGCCATCAGCCCGGCAAGGAACACCTGATTATGCGGCGCGGTGCGCGCGCTGCCGCAATTGACGACGATCCGGTCGACCATGTCGGGATAGAGCGCGGCCCAGTGATAGGCCTGCTGCGCGCCCATCGACCAGCCATAGACGCAGGCGAGACGCGAGACGCCGAACAGGTCGGCCAACAGGCGCTGCTGCGCGCGGACATTGTCCGCCATCGAAAGCAGCATCGGATAGGATGCGTTGTTCGACGGGCTCGATGACAGGCCGTTGCCGAACATGTCCACCATCACGATGAACCAGCGGGCGGGATCGAGCACGCCGTCCGGACCGATCAGCCACTCCACGTCACCGTGATGCACGCCGAAGCTGGTGGGATAGAGAATCACATTGTCGCGTTCGGGCGAAAGCGTGCCGTGGGTCTTCCAGCTCAATTGCGCGGCCTGGAGCACGTCGCCTTTCTGCAGCGGCAGATCGCCCAACTCATAGCTGCCTTGCTGCGTTTCCCAACTCATGCGCGCACCAACCTCCACTAACGATCAGCGTTTTATGTGACACACATGATCTAGGTCAACTACTAATGTAGCTTGTTGGAAACATTTATAGCGGATAAGAGAATAGGTATCGAAGGTCGAGCGGCCCTGTCTGGCCGCGCGAAAGACGGAGAATGCGAATGGAAGTGATCGTTGCGGGCGCGGGCTTGGGCGGCTTGGTGGCGGCGAACAAGCTGCACCGCCTGGGCCACGACGTGACGGTCATCGATGCCGCGCCGGTGCTGCTTCCGCTGGGCGTCGGCATCAACATGCTGCCGCACGGGGCGGGCATTCTCTACGAACTGGGGCTGGAGGATGCGCTCAACCAGACGGGCATCCAGACCAGCGCCGTCGAGTATCGCACCGAATTCGGCCAGGTGATTCTGCGCGACCCGCGCGGGCGCAACGCCGGCGATCCCTTTCCGCAATATTCGATCCATCGCGGCCATCTGCACAAGGTGCTGCTCGACGCGGCGACCGCAGCGCTGCCCGAGGGGCGGATCATGACCGGGCACCGGATCGAGGGTTTCACCCAGACCGCCGATCGCGTCTCCGCCCGGCTCCGGCGGGCGGACGGCAGCGCGGTGACGCTGGAGGCGGACCTGCTGATCGGCGCCGACGGCGTCCATTCCGCGCTTTGCAGGCAGATGCACCCCGATGCCGCGCTGACCTTTTCCGGCACGATGATGTGGCGCGGGGCGGTGGAACGCGAACCCTATATGGACGGGCGCACCATGGTGATCGCCGGCCATCACGATGCCAAGATGGTGATCTATCCGATCTCGGAAGAGGCGCGGCTTCGCGGCCGCTCGCTGATCAACCTCACTGCCGAGATCCATATCGGCACCAGCGCCAGCTATCCGAAAGAGGACTGGAACCGGCCGGCGGACATTGGCGAGTTCATCCATGCCTTCGAACATATGAAGTTCGATTTCCTCGACATCCCCGCCGCGCTGCGCGAGATCGACGACGTATTCGTCTATCCGATGGTCGATCGCGATCCTTTGCCTTTCTGGAGCCAGGGGCGCGTGACGCTGATGGGCGACAGCGCCCATCCCATGTATCCGATCGGCGCGAACGGTGCCTCGCAGGCGTTTCTCGACGCCGATGCACTCGACAAGGCGCTGCGCGACCATGCCGATCCGGTGGAAGCGCTGAAGGCCTATGAACAGCGCCGCTTGCCCGCCGCCGCCGCCGTGGTCGCCGCGAACCGCGCCAAGGGCCCCGAAGCCGTGCTCCAGCTCGCACGCGAACGCGTCACGGGGCCGGACGACGACATCAGTGCGCTGATCTCACAGGAAGAGATCGACGCCATCACGCGCGGCTATCAGAAAGTGGCCGGATTCGATCCGGAAAGCCTGCAGGCCAAACAGTCCGAGATCGCCGGCAAGGGCGGAACAACCCGGCTACCAGTATAGCGATGGAGATGCTAGGCAGCGCATATCGGGCTTCGGCCCCGCAGCTGTGCAAAGCGCAAGGCGAGAACGATTTTGGTAAAACAGGGCAAGTTCCCATCGGAGGAGATGGGCCAGAATAGCGATGAACCAGGCGGCCCCCATATTCCGAGGCCCGCATCACCCACCGAGTTCAAACTTGGCGAACGGGTGCGCGCACTTCGTGCGGCGAAGAGTTTTACCTTGAACGAAGTCGCCGAGCGGGCCGGACTGGCGCGATCGACGCTGTCGAAGATCGAGAACGACCACACATCCCCCACTTTCGAAGTCCTCCAGAAGCTCGCCTTCGGGCTGGGCGTGGCGATGGACGAGCTGCTCTCCTCCCCCGCGGCACTGGCGCCGATCGGCCGCTGGAGCATGACGCGCAACGGTGAGGGCCAGATTCGCGACACCGGCCCCTATACCAGCGAATTCCTCTGTGCCGGCCTGACGCAAAAGAGCGTGCTGCCGTCAAAGGCACGGGTGCATGCCCGCTCGCTGACCGAGTTCAAGGATTGGGTGCGCCATGAAGGCGACGATTTCCTGCTGGTGATCGAGGGCGAGATCGAGTTGCACACCGAATTCTACCAGCCACAGCGCATGCAGGCCGGCGACAGCGCCTATTTCGACGCGCGCATGGGCCATCTCTGCATTTCGGTGAGCAAGGAGGATGCGCTCGTCCTCTGGGTGGGCACCAATCTCAACGAAGTGCAGGTCGGCTGATCAAGCCGCGCAGGGTCACCGCTTCCCAAGCCGGTTGGTGAACAGGAACGTCCCCTTGCGGGCCGATGTCAGTATATCGGGGCGCCCGTCGCCATCGACATCCGCCACCGCGATCTGCGTGCCCACGCCCGAGCGATTGTCGATCAGATGGGGAATCCAGCGCACGATCCCGCCGGCGCGGCTGAGCTCGAACCAGTAAAGCACCGGCGGATCGTCGACTTCGCTCTCCTGCGGCTGGGGGCCGTGCGACCACCAGCGTTTGCCGGTGACGATATCCTGCAGCCCGTCGCCATTCATGTCCGCGAACCCCAATGCGTGCAGTTCGGTGAAGGCAACTGACGCGTCGGTTTCGGCCCAGCCGCCGCGCGACGCCGGATCGCTTTCCGGGCTGCCCATGATCAGATGCTTCTCCCAAGTGATCCTGCCGGTCGTGTCGCGTTGCTGCCGGTACCAGGCTAGGCCGACGCCATGGGCGACGAGGCTGGTGACGACGTCCGCTAGCCCGTCTCCATCGGCGTCATAGACCGACATCTGCGCGCCGCCGCAGATGAAGCCGCAGACCGGATCGTCGGTGCGGAAAAGTTGCTTGTGATAGGTCCATAGCCCGGTGTGGCCGGGCTCGGGCTGCTGCCACCAACCCTCGCCATTGACGATGTCCAGCCGGCCGTCGCCGTCGATATCGCCCACTCCGGCGCCATGGCCGCGCCAGGTGCCCTTTTCGGAAACCGGCGTGAAGATCCACGGCTTTGTGACGTCGGCGGGATCGGGGCGTAGGATACCCACTTCGGCATCGTCCCAGCTCGCAAGGCCCGCGCGGCGCATCACGAGTTCGAGCCGGCCGTCGCCATCGATATCGACCAGATCCTCCTGCTCGTCCGCGACGATCGAGGCGATTTCGTAATTGTCCCAGCTCCGGCTTTCCGCGCCGGGATTGATGAAGAGATGCGCTGAAAAGGTCGGTTTGCCGCCCAGCCCCAGGATCGCGAGGATATCGGGCCAGCCATCGCCATCGAAATCATGGACCCAGGACTGGAAGGCGTTGCTGTAGCTGCCGTGCGAAATCGCCGGCACCCGCCCCCCCGGTTCGGAGGCGGCCGCGGACGACATGCCGATGCCGGGAATCGACGGCCCGTCGAACTGGCCGCCTTGCGGCCCCGCGATATTGGCGGTTTCGGGCGGATAGATCTCGCGCGCGACAGCGAAATCGGGCCCCGGATAATAAAAGGGTCCGGCGACCAGATCGACATGGCCGTCGCGGTTGATATCCCCGATCGACGCCCCTTCCGAATAATAGGCATCGCTCAACTGGCGCCGCGCGAATCCGGGGTCGCTATGGGCCGCAGCGAAGCCGGACGGACGCTCCATCAGGTCGAGCATGCGCAGATCGCGAAGCTGGATCGGCTGTGCACCGGCGATACGCAACCCGATCCGGCCGAATAGCGGCGCGCGATCCATCCGCGCCGCGGCAAGCCTGCGGCCATTGATCGACGCCGTGATCGCATCGCCGCGCATGACGATCTCGATCTGGTTCCAACCGGTACGATCGAGCGCGATCGTCACCGGACCGGCCGGACGCGCCAACGGTGCACCGCCATGTCCGTCCCTGATCCCCGCACAGGCGAGCGGCCGGCACGGGCCGGCATCGATCTTGCCGGGCGGCGGCGATGGCGGCGGCGCAGGCATGACCGTCGCGCCGGATAGCGCGCCGGTGCGCGGATCGATCGTGACCCGATACAGCTTGCCGAGATCCGGCCCCGACACTGGAATGTAGATCGCGCTCAACCCGGCGGCTGTCGGCGTCGCGCGGACGACGATACCTGCTTTGCAGTCGGTGCAGCGAAACGCCGCGCGGATCATGAAATCCTGATAACCGCGATCGTGCATCACGATGCTCTCGCCGCCGCGACGCACGCGGCCCTCGAGCATACCGGCCTCCGCGCGCCAACCGTCCGCACCGATCTTCTGCCATCCCGCGATGCCCTCGGCTGCCGGGCGGACCCAGCGCATCTCGGCACGGGCCGGACGTGTCGCGCCGGCGAGGACGAGCAGGACGAACGCCACCGCCAGCCATGATTGCCGCAACCGCGCCAGCATCGATTCCCTGCACGCCATCATGGTCCACTCCCCGATGAAGAACGGCCCCAGCCGTGATGTCATCGCTTCGCAAATATCACGCGGGGGCGGCATTGACTATAATTATATGATCATATAATTAATTATTGTGGCCTGCCGACCCGGCGGTCGCGACTTCATCGGCAGCAAGGGATTTTCAGGTGCATGTAGCAATCGTCGGCGCGGGAATCGGCGGCCTGGCGACCGCGGCCGCACTGCTTCAGCGGGGCTTCGAGGTTTCCGTCTACGAGCAGGCGGACAGGCTGGGCGAGGTCGGCGCCGGAATCCAGATGACGCCCAACGCGACCAAGATATTGCGCGCGCTCGGCGTGGAGGACGGGCTGGCGCGACTCGGCTTCAAGCCGGAGGCGATTTTCGGGCTCGACTGGAAGACCGGGCGAGAGGCATTCCGCACCCCGCTCGCCGGCTATTGCGACCGGGTCTATGGCGCAGACTATTATCATGTCCACCGCGCCGATTTGCACGATCTGCTGCGCGATCTGGTGCCGCCCGAGCGCATCCGTCTCGCCCATCGCTGCGCCCGGATCGAACAGGATGCGGATGGCGCGACCATCTATTTCGAGAACGGCGCCAGCGCGACCGCGGACCTGGTGGTCGGCGCCGACGGCATCCGCTCCGCGGTCCGTTCCCAGTTCTTCGCGGGCGCCGAACCCAGCTATACCGGCAATATGTGCTGGCGCGCCGTGGTGCCGCTCGACCCGCCCGATTTCGATCTGGTCCTGCCCGGATCCACCATGTGGTTCGGCCCGCGCGGCCATGTCGTCACCTATTATGTGCGTGGCGGAAAGGCGGTGAACATCGTCGCCATTCACGAGACCGACGCCTGGGAAGAGGAAAGCTGGACCACGCCGAGTTCTCCCGCCGAACTGGGCGCGGCCTATGCGCATTGGCACCCGCGCGTCCTCGAACTGCTGTCGCGTACCGACAGTGTGTTCAAATGGGGCCTGTTCGACCGCGATCCGATGGAGCGGTGGACGGTGGGGCGCGTGACCCTGCTCGGCGATGCCGCGCACCCCATGCTCCCCTTCCTGTCACAGGGCGCGGCCATGGCGATCGAGGACGGCTATGTCCTCGCACGCGCGCTCGACGAAGTGCGGGGCGATCTCGCCGTCAGGCTCGCCGCCTATGAGGCGGATCGCCGGCCTCGCACCGCCCGGGTGCAGCTCGGCGCGCGTGCGCGCGGTCACAGCTATCACCGATCGTCCTGGCTGGGTCGCAAGCTCCGCGACGTGATGCACCGGCTGCGCGCGTTGCGCGATCCGCACGCGTCGGGCTTGCAGGCCGATTGGATCTACGCCTACGACGCCACCACAGTCCCGCTCGGCACGCAACCTGCCGGCGCGTGAGGCGGGAGGAGCGAGAACCGATGGCGACCAGGCCGAACAAACCGCCCGGAGAGGCCCGCAAGAAGAGAGCCAGCCCGGGCCGGCCGGAGGGCCCGAGCAATGTCCGCGCGGAGATCCTGGACGCCGCGGAGGAGAAGTTCGCCGAATATGGCTTTGCCGGCACCTCGCTGCGCGACATCGGCGAACAGGCGGGCGTGACGCAGGCGCTGGTGAATTATTATTTCGGCTCGAAACACAGCCTGTTCGTGGAGGTCTATCTGCGCCGGGGCCGCGTGGTCGCCGATCGCCGCATGGAAAATCTGGCGGCGTTGCGCGAACGGACGGATCGCTTCGGCGTGGCCGATATCCTCCATTGCTATCTCTCGCCGGGATTCGAGCTGCGCCGCTCGTCCGGCGGCCGCGCCTTCCTGCGGCTCCAGGCCCGACTTCATACCGAACCGATGGTCTATGCCTATGACATTCGCCGGCAGACCTATGACGAATCGACGCGCGCCTATGCCACGCTGCTGGGCGAGCATCTGCCGCATCTGTCCGAGCGGACGATCTATTGGCGGCTGGTACAGACCATCGGCGCCTATCTCTACCTCATCTCCGACGCGCATCGGATCCAGGAACTGACCGCCGGCGCGGTGCAGATCCGCGACGACACCGAGACACTTCACCAGCTCGTCGCCTTCGTCGCCGGCGGCTTCACCGCACCCGAGATCTGATATCCGACCCAATTGCACGGAAAGGCGAAAACCTCGACTGAGCGCGCTTGAAAGCGCCTGCCCGATACGAGGACCGATGCACGCGTTGCTCAGCCATTTCGGGGATCGGGAACCCGTTGCAAACCATGCCCCCTGGAATGAATCACGCGCCAGATGACTGCGAAGATCAGGGGTATGGCAATCGCCAGGGCGATCGCGGGATCGAGCCTGGGCAGCAACGGATGCGCCGCTTTCAGCTCATAATTGAGCAGCCCCACAAGATAATAGGTGATCGCCGCGACCGACAGCCCCTCGACCGCCTGCTGAAGTCTGAGCTGCAGCGTCGCGCGATGGTCCATCGATGCCAGCAGGTCGCGGGTCTGGCTCCGCAGATCCACCTCGATCCGCGTGCGCATCAGCGCATTGGCGGAATCGGCCCGCCGCGAAACCTGCTGGGTTCGATCCATGAAGGATTCACAGGTTCGAATCGCCGGCATGAATCTGCGTTCGGTGAATTCGGACAGGGTGGGATGGCCCGGAATCCTGCGTTCCCGCAGCGAATCCAGCCGATCGAAGACGAGCTGGGCATAGGCGCGCGTCGCACTCATTCGAAAGCTGGCTTCGGTTTCGAGCATGTTCAGTTCCGCGCTCAGCCGGGAAAGCCGCTGAAACAGCGCCGCGTCGGTCTGGCTTTGAGGCAATGCGATGCGGTCGACGAGATCCGCGAAATCGAGCTCGATTTGCTTCAGACGGGTCCCGAGCTCGCGTGCGAGCGGCAGGCCCAGCAACGCCATCTTGCGATAATTGCCAAGTTCCTGCAGCCATTGGATCAGCCGCGTCGCCTCGCCTCCGATCAGCCCTCGATCCTTGACGACAATCCTGCCGAACCCATCAGCGTGCAGCCTGAAATCGGCCCATATGCGGGCGCCGCCATCAAAAACGTCGCAGCTGACAAGATCGCCCTGATCGAACGCCTCCAGCAGCTTCACGGGCTCGGGGTCGGTCGCGGATAGGAGCCTGATCTGTGTTCCGCGCAGGATACTGGCCGGCAGGTCCGCCATCCACCCACGCGGGATGGCCGAGATCCAGCCTTCGGCGTCATCATCCGCGCCGCCGCGCCGGATGAAGCTATATGTCGAGAATTCGGTATGGCATTCCCATGTGAAGTCGACGTCCGCAAGCGATGCGCTGAGATGGTTAGGATTGGCGGGGCACGCATCGGGCATCGCACCGGCGATCTTCAGGGCATGCTGACGGACGGCCTCCTGCTCCCCTTCCGCGAACACCGCGAGCAGCTGCGTCATGTGGCTTGGGGCCTCGATATGGCCCAGCCGCCGGGCATGCATTTCCTGGGTGAGTTGCTGGCGGAGAGGATGATCCTGACTCAATGGGTGCTCCCTCATGGCTGGCGCCGGTCTCGCTCGTCAACCGAAGGACGCCCGGCCTTCTGCAATCATATCATCCGATTCCAACGACAAAAACAATACAGTTCTGTTTGGGAAAATGAAGCAAGCTGCCGATCGCCTTATACCGGATCCGCACCGGATGCGGCGGCAATGGGCCGTGCTCGACGCCGAGTGCGGGAAGCACGATCTTAAATCCCATAAAATGGGAATATTATCCCGTAAAATGATTTTGTATTGACGTTTGGCCGGCGCGGGCGCGAAAGTTCGAGCCGGCGGGAAAGCAAGGCGCGTCGCCGGGATCGGTCCGCGTAGGCGACGATGGGCACCGGCGACGAAAACCGACCGTCACCGCCGGGAGAGGGGATGGATATGACAGGATTCAGCATGGGGGCGGTGCGCGACCGTCGCGGCGCAATGCTCGGCGGCGTGGCACTCGCCACCCTGGCGGCAGCCGGCCCAGCATTCGCGCAGGACATGTCCGCCGATACGCCGCAGGCTGCGATACCGACGGGCGATACCGTCGAGGACATCGTCGTCACCGCGCAGCGCCGCGAAACCAAGCTGCAGGACACACCCGCCGCGATCACCGCGCTGAGCGCCGATTTCCTCGAGCGCACCGGCGCCAATCGCATCGAGGACGTGGCCAAGGCCGTGCCCAGCCTGACGATGCCGGGCGCCAGCCTGAACAACAATCCGGCGGTCGCGATCCGGGGGATCAGCTTCTACAGCGGGATCACCGCGGTCAGCTATCCCGTCGCCTTCTATATCGACGGGCTGTTCACCGATCGCCCCTACAGCATTCGCGACCATCTGTTCGACATGGAGCGGATCGAAGTGCTGCGCGGTCCGCAGGGCGTACTGTTCGGCCGCAACGCCACGGCGGGCGCGATCCAGCTCATCCACCGGCTGCCCGACAATGACTGGTCGGTGATGGGGCGGATCGAAGGCGGATCGTTCGACACCTATCAGGGGCAATTCTCGGTGCGCGGGCCGATCGTCGAGGATCTGCTCCAGGTCGGCCTCGCCGGCTTCTATGCCCATTCGGGCGGCTATGTGACCAATGACGTGACGGGCGACAGGCTGTTCGGAGAGAAGAGCTGGGGCGTGCGCGGCACGATCCGACTGACCCCGACACCCGATCTGGAAGTGATCCTGCGCGGCAATGTCTCGAACAACTGGAACAGCTTCGGCATCAAGAACATCGTCGCCTTCGGCACCGACACCTATCGCGCGATCTTCCACGACCCGGCCTATCGCCCCTATCATCTGGGCAATGATTATCAGGGCTTCACCGACCGCGACGGCTATAGCGCCTCGCTGGAAGCCAGATATGATTTCGGCGGTGTCGAGCTGGTCACTCTGACCGGCTATCAGGGTTTCAAGCAGCATTCGCGCGGGGATTCGGATGGCTCGACGGTGGTGCGGTCGGAGAATGAGCAGCGTCATGTCGAATATTCGGCTTTCTCCACCGAATGGCGCCTGTCCTCCACCGGCACATCGCCATTCCAATGGGATGTCGGCGTCTATTACATCCACGAAAATCCGCACGAATATGACAATGACGTGCGACTGTTCGCGGTCACCGGTCCGCCCCGCGTGCGCAATGGCGGCACCTATTTCCGGCTGCAGGATTCGACGAGCGACGCCTATGCCGCCTTCGCGCATGTTGCCTGGTCGCCCAGCCCGAAGCTGACGCTGCGCGCCGGCGGCCGCTACAGCCGGGAGAAGAAAGCGGTCGATATCGATTTCGACCTGTTCACCGCCACCGGATCGACACGCACCGTCGCCAAGGCGGACGAAAGCTGGTCGTCCTTCACCCCGCTGGTCGGTGTCGACTATCGCTGGTCGGACGCGGTGATGACCTATGCGACCGCATCCAAGGGCTTCAAGAGCGGCGGCTTCAACATCTCGCCCGTCGCGCCCTTCGCGCCCGAGAATGTCTGGAATTACGAGATCGGCCTGAAGTCCGACCTGATCGGACGGTCGCTGCGATTGAACATCGCCGCCTTCTATATGGATTACAGCAATATCCAGGTGTCGAAGAACACCGGCAACGGCCTGGCGCTGATCCAGAATGCGGCAAGCTCGACGATCAAGGGCATCGAGATCGAGGCGGTCGCGATCCCGACTCCGGGCATGTCGATCAACGCCTCGCTCGCCTATATCGACGCGCGCTACGACGATTTCATACTCGACGATCGCAATCCGGCGGGCACCAATATCGGCGGCCAGCCGCTGACGCGCGCACCCGAATGGAAGGCGTCGGTCGCCGCCGATTATCGCTTCGCGGTGTCGAGCGGGCTCGAGGCCAATCTGCGCGCGTCGGTGAGCATGGAGGACAAATATTATCTCGAGGCGCTGATCCAGCCGGCGCGCATGGCCTATCTGCGCCCTTCCGTGATCAACGTCGATCTGCGTGCCGGCATCGGCCCCGCCGACGGCCGCTGGGAAGTGGCAGCGGTCGTCCGCAACGCGACCAACGAGCGCTATGTCTCGAACCTCCAGAACCTGCTCGGCGGCGCCACGCGCGGCGCCTATTTCGCGCAGCCGCGATATGTCGGCGGCGAAATCTCATTCCGCTACTGACCCAAGGGAGAAGCATGATGTCGATCCGGAATTCGCTGCTGCACGGCCTGATGGCCGCTTCGCTGCTGACGCTGCCATTGTCCGCGCTGCCGGCCCAGGCGCCCGCGCAGCAGACCGATGCCGCGCCCGCGCGCAAGACGGTCGCGCGGGTCAGCATGCTTTCGGCCGATCCCGACCGGCTGCGCCGCTTCTACACCGAGGTGTTCGGTTTCCAGCCGCTGTGGCAGGGCGTGATCGGCGAAGGCGAGAATGCCGAGATGATCGCCAAGGCATGGAAGCTCGACAAGGGCGCACGGCTGAACGGCATGCTGATGCGCGCGCCGCGCGGCGACATGGAATTGCAGGTGACCTATGTCACCGGCCAGACGCTCAAGCCGCTACCGCGTGTCCGCAGCGCCGCGCCCTTTGCCGGGGATCATTATTTCGTGATCCATGTGCCGGATCTCGATGCCGCGCTGGCAAAGATGAAGCCCTTCGACATCGAGTTCAATCGCGCGCCGATGAAGATGACCGCCGTCAGCCAGAAGGGCGAAGTCTATGCCGTTTACGAGGCAGTGATCTACGATCCCGAAGGCACGATCGTGATCATCGTGCAGGATGTCTGATACCAAGGTTCGATGAGTATGACTCATCGAACCTTGGCAAAGCCCGCGCGGCGCTTGAGCGTTTCAAGGTGCGGATGCGTCAGCATCCCTGCACCTTCGTATGACGCATCATCGGGCACCGATGGTGTTCGGACGGCGCGGACCGACGGCCGCGCGCGGGCGCCTGAACCAGAAGGTCCAGACCGCGAGCGATCCGAACAGCGCGAGGCCGAGGCCCGACAGCGTCATCAGCAGCCGATGGATCAGCCCGGTGCCCGAGGCGGAATGGAGCGGATAGACGAGGTTGAACGCCTTTGCCTGCCAGGGCAGTGTGGCGGCATCGCGTGTACCAATCACCTGCCCCGTGGCCGGCGCGAACCACATCATCGTGCGGCCATTGGGCAGCCATTCGAACGGACGCCGCATCCGGATCGCGATCGGTGCACCCGGCTTTGCGGGCAGGATCAGCGCGCGGATCTCCGCATCGGGATAACGCGCATGCGCGGCAAGGATCATTTCATGCCAGTCCAGATCGGGTCCGATCGCGCCCGGCGGTGCGGCCGGGTCGTCCAGCGCCGCCTGGATCACCGCATTGGCGCCCGGTCCGAACAGGATATTCGTGATCGGCCGGAAGATCAGCACCGTCCCGGTCACCAGCGAGAGCAGCAGCAGCGGCGCGAGCAGGATGCCGAGATCGCGATGCTGGCGCACGATCGCAGGCCGGCTCATCCGCTTCGGCCATAGACGGAATTCGAAGCTCTTGCGTGTGCGCCACCACAGGATGACGCCCATCAGCACCAGCGCGAATCCGGCCAGTCCGGCAATGCCGGTCGCCGTCTTGCCCGTGTCGCCCGCGAACAGATAATGATGGAATTCGAACAGCCACAATTCCGGACGGCCCCAGGCGCTGTCCCAGCGCGCGACGGCGTTGCCCGCCCAGTCGACATAGGCGCCGCCGCCGCTGCCCGGCCAGGTGAGGCGCGACAGGCCGAATTCCTCGCCGGCGAACAGGATGCTTCGCGGCCGCGACGCGCCATGCGTCATCACCGCCTGGGCGAGCACGGCGACACGCTCCGCCGATTGCGGGCCGGTCTCGCCGGCATGGGGAAGCATGATCCAGCTGTAGCGATGCACCAGCGCGATGCCGGAAAGGCCGAGCAGCGCCAGCAGCAGCCCGATGGTACCGCCGATCCAGCGATGGAGAAAATCGATCAGCTGCATCACGGCGTGCTCCGATATTCGATCGCCGGCATGTCGGTCTCGTCCTTGAGCGCGATGCCGCTGACGCTGCGCGCACGCGCCGCGTTGAGCAGCCAGGCGATCCGGTCCGCCGCCTGATCGTAGGACAGGCCGTGCGGCGGGCGGATGTTGGAGACGCAGTTGCGCTCGCTGTCGCGCCGTCCCACGCGCGGCGCCCAGGTGAGATAGGCCCCCAGACTGTCGGGCGAGCTCAGCCCGGGCCGCTCGCCGATGAGCATCAGCACCATCGCGGCGCCCAGCCGCTCTCCGATCTCGTCACCGAGCGCCACGCGCGCCTGGCGCGCCAGTACCACCGGCGCGATCCGCCAGCCGGACAGGCGATCGCGCAGCACCGCGACCAGCGCCGGGGCGTGTGCGTGCACGGCATGGGCGGACAGGCCGTCGCCGACGACCAGTGCCAGATCATGGCCCTGCCCCACTGCATCGCCGAGCGCGGAAGCGGAGTCGGGATCGAGCGCGCGGCCGAGATCGGGGCGCTTCAGATAGGTTTCGCGCGTGCCCGCCCGGCTTTGAACGGACAGCGTCTCGCCGCCGATCATCTGCGCCAGCGTGTCGCCATCCATTGCCAGGTGCACGGCGTCACGTGCGCTGGCATGGTCGAGCTGGAAAGCGAGCATCGGCGCGGTCGGCAACGCCGCACCGCTGCGGCCCAACGCGATCCGCGCCTGGGTCGCCACACGCAGCCGCACAGCCGGGCTGTCGTCGACCGGCAGCGTCATAGCGGCGGCGGCAGCAACCGGGCCGCCTCGTCGGGGGAAAGCCGGCGCGGCAATCCGTCGGCCTCGACCAATCCCATCTCGCGCTGCCACGCCGCGAATTCGGGCGCGGGCGCCAGCCCCAGCGTGCGCCGCAGATACAGCGCGTCGTGAAAACTGGTCGACTGATAGTTGAGCATGATGTCGTCGGAGCCGGGCACGCCGATCACGAAATTCACCCCGGCAACGCCGAGCAGGGTCAGGAGCGTGTCCATGTCGTCCTGATCCGCCTCGCAATGATTGGTGTAGCAGACGTCGACGCCCATCGGCAGGCCGAGCAGCTTGCCGCAGAAATGATCCTCAAGGCCGGCGCGGACGATCTCCTTGCCGTCATAGAGATATTCGGGGCCGATGAACCCGACCACGGTGTTGACGAGCAGCGGATCGAACGCGCGCGCGACCGCATAGGCGCGCGCCTCCATGGTCTGCTGGTCGATGCCATGATGCGCGTCGGCGGACAGCGCCGCACCCTGGCCGGTCTCGAAATACATGACATTGTCGCCGATCGTGCCGCGGCCGAGCGACAGCGCCGCATCATGTGCCTCACGCAGCAGTGCCAGCGTGACGCCGAAACCCTGATTGGCCGCTTCCGATCCGGCGATCGACTGGAAGACGAGGTCGACCGGCGCGCCCTGCTCGATCGCGAGGATGCTGTTGGTCACATGCGTCAGCACGCAGCTCTGCGTCGGGATCGCATAACGCTGGCGCAGATCGTCGAGCAGGCGCAGCAGTTCGCCCGCGCGCTGCACGCTGTCGCTCGCCGGATTGATGCCGATCACCGCATCGCCCGATCCGAGCAGCAGGCCGTCGAGCGTCGATGCCGCGATCCCCATCGGATCGTCGACGGGATGATTGGGCTGCAGCCGCACCGCCAATGTGCCGGCGAGTCCGATCGTGCTGCGGAAACGCGTGACCACCCGCGTCTTGGCGGCGATCGCGATCAGATCCTGGTTGCGGCAAAGCTTGGACAGCGCGGCGACCATCTCCGGTGTCAGCCCCGGCGCCAGCGCGGCGAGCATTGCGCCATCGACCGTTTCGGAGAGCAGCAGGTCGCGCAGCCCGCCCACCGTCAGATGCGCGACGGGCGCGAAGGCGGCGGCATCGTGGCTGTCGACGATCAGCCGCGTCACCTCGTCCGCTTCATAGGGGATCAGCGCTTCGTCGAGAAAGGCGCGCAAGGGCAGGTCCGCCAGCAGATGGCGCGCGGCGACGCGTTCGCGCATGTCGGCCGCCGCTAGGCCCGCCAGCACATCGCCCGACCGATGCGGGGATGCCGCGGCCAGCAGCGCCTTCAGGTCCGCAAAGCGATAGCGCGTGCCGCCCAGATCGATCGCGAAGCTCATCCTATCCGTCCAGCAGCAGCGTGTCCTCGGCGCGAAAGGCCAGATGGATCGCGCCGGGTTCGAAAAGCTGTTCCGACTCCGCCTGGATCCGCTGATCCCCGATCGCGATCGTATAGCCGTGGCGCGCGCCGAGATAGGTGCGATCGACGATCGCGCCGGTCAGGCTGTTCTCGCCGTCGAGCGGTGCCGCCGACAGCCGCAGATGCTGCGGGCGGATGGTCACCATCAGCGCGGCAGCCGATGTCGGCGCCGCCGTCGCCGCGGTAACCAGCCTTATGCCGCCCGTCGTCTCGACCAGCGCCCGTCCGTCGCCGTCGAACGCGACAAAACGCACCGGCAGGAAATTGCCTGCGCCGATGAAGTCGGCGACGAAGCGCGTCGCCGGGCGGCGATAGATACGTTCGGGCGTGTCGAGCTGGACGATCCTGCCCGCCTGCATCACCGCGATCCGGTCGCTCATCGCCAGCGCCTCTTCCTGGTCGTGGGTGACGTAGAGCGTGGTGAGGCCGAGCTGGCGCTGGAGCTGTTTCAACCAGTCGCGCGCCTTGTGCCGCAGCTTGGCGTCGAGATTGGAGAGCGGCTCGTCGAGCAGCAGCAGCGAGGGGCGGAAGACGAGCGTGCGCGCCAGCGCGACGCGCTGCTGCTGTCCGCCCGACAATTCGTGCGGCAGCCGCTCGCCAAGACCGGTCAGATCGACCAGCGCCAGCGCCTCTTCGATGCGCACCGCCTGTTCGGCCCTGGACACTTTGCGCAGCTTCAGGGGGAAAGCGAGATTCTGGCGCACCGTCATATGCGGCCACAGCGCATAGGATTGGAAGACCAGGCCGATGCCGCGCCGCTCCGCCGGCACGTCGATCCCCGCCGCCGCGTCGAAAAAGACGCGATCGCCGACGCGGATCGTGCCTTCGGTCGGGCGGTCGAGCCCGGCCAGCGCGAAGAGCGTGGTCGACTTGCCGCAGCCCGACGGCCCCAGCAGGGTGACGAACTCGCCTTCCGCGACGTGCAGGCTGACATTGTCGAGCGCGCGGACCGCGCCATAATGTTTGCCCAGATTGTCGATGACGACCTCAGACATCGCGATGCGTCCTCGTGAAGCGATTGGCGATCAGGACGAACGCCAGGGTAATGAGAAGCTGGATCACCGAAAGCGCCGCGACCGCGCCGCCTTCGCCCTCCGCCCAGAAGGACAGCATGGTGGTGCCGATGATCTCGGCCCCCGGCGCATAGAGGAAGACGGCGGCCGAATATTCCTTGAGGAAGCTCAGGAACAGCAGCGTATAGGCCGCGAACAGCGCCGGCTTGGTCAGCGGCAGGATGATCCGCGTCACTGCCGTCCACCAGTCCGCGCCGAGCGACCGCGCGCTCTGGTCCAGTTCCGGCCCGATCTGCATCAGCGCCGGCGCGATCGCACCATAGGCGGTTGGAATGCCGCGCATGGTGAAGGCGATCATCAGGATCCAGATCGTGCCCGAAAGCGCGCCGATGAAAGGCAGCAACAGCATCGCCCAGAAGAAACCGATGCCCGCGACGATCCCCGGCATCGCGCGCGGATAAAGCGCGACATATTCGAGCACCCGGGCAAAGGGGAAGGTCGAACGGCGGATGACCAGCGCGATCACCGCGATCAGCACGGTCGCGACCAGCCCGCCGACACTCGCGATCACCACGCTGTTGACGATCGCGCGGACATGGACCGGATAATCGAAGATGCTCTGGAAATTCTCCAGGGTCAGCAGGTCGAACGGCGACAGCAACGGCGTGAGGAAAGTAGTGAAGGCGCGCAGCAGCACCGCCGCCATCGGCAGCAGCACGCCGACGAGCAGATAGAGCGCGAGCAGGGCGGAGACGACATAACCGCCCGCGCCGAGATCAATCCGCTTGGGCCGCTGCGACTTGCCCTTGACCGACACGAACCGGCCGGCGCGGCGCAGCAACAGCCCCTGCACGACCAGCAGCAGCGTCACGATCACCAGCAGCAGCGAGGCTGCGGCGCCGATCATGCCATAGTCGGGCGTGATCGCGCCGAGCCCCTTGCTGTAGAGGAAGGTGGTGAAGAACTCGATCCCAACCGGCCGGCCGAAGATCAGCGGGATCGCCAGCGTCTCAAGCGAACCGATAAAGACCAGGATCGCGCTGTAGATGATCGGCGGACGCAGCATCGGCAGCGCCACCGACCACAGGATCCGGAACGGCCCCGCGCCGACGCTGCGCGCGGCATCCTCCAGCGTGGCATCGGCCATGCGCGCATTGCTGGCGCAGAACAGATAGACCACGGGCGCCTGGGTGACGCCGCCCAGGATCGCCATGCCGGGAACCGAATACATATCCCATAGCGGCACCCCGAAGATGCGCTCGCCAAGCAGGGTGAAATAGCCGGCCGGGCCGTAGAGCGTGTACCAGGAAAAGGCGGTGACGAGCTGTGAGATATAGAGCGGCCACATCAGCAGGTTGCGCAGCAGATTGCGGCCGGGCAGCCGGGTCCGTTCGAGGAACAGGGTGAAGGCGACGCCCGCCAGCACCGCGATCGCCGTCGCCAGCGCTGCAAAGACGAAGGAGTTGCGCAGCACCGCATGGAAGTCCGGATCGCCGAACAGCCGGACATAATTCGCGAAGCCGAGCACCGCGCCCGCCTCGTAGAGCGGCCGGTCGAGAAAGGACTGCCATAGGATCGGGCCGAGCGGCGCGACGACGAGCAGCAGCGTCAGCAGCGCGACGCCCCATTGGATCGTCAGCGCGCGGCCGGCCCAGCCCATGGCGGGATCGCGGACAGCCGTGCTCATGCCCGCACCGGTGCGAAGACGCGCTTCCAACGCGCGATGAACCCGGGATAGTCGGCGATCAGCCGCCGGTCATAACCGACCAGCACGATCGGCGCGGTACCGCCGAGCCGGCGCACGATGCCGTCGATCGTCAGGAAGGGCACTTCGCGCTCGGCGATGTCGCGCCGGCAGGGCGTAAGCCCGCCATTGGCCGCAGCGATCTGCCCGGTGCGCGACAGCAGCCAGTCGAGCACCAGCCGCGATCCCGCCGGGGTGCGCGTCGCTTTGGTGATCGCCATGCCGCGCAGCGCCAGCGGGGTGCCGTCGCGGCACAATGTCCAGTCGAGCAGCTGCGCGCGTCCCTTGGTGCGCATCTGCGGCAGCACCGTCACCGCCGAGACATGGAAGCCGGCGAGATATTCGCCGGTCGTGACCTTGTCCAACATCGTCGCCCCGCCGGTTTCGAGGCGCGTATAGGGCGCCAGCCGCTGCATCAGATCCCAGCCGCCGGGCTTGCCCGCGACGATCGCGGCGCGCTGCAGCGCATATGCGAGCGCATGGCTGGCCGCGTCATAGGTGGTGATGCGGTGGCGGAACTTGCGCGGATTGGTGGCGGCGATTTGCGCCAGATGCAGCAGCCCGGTCGGGCGTAGCGGCGGATCGAGCAAAGCCTTGTTGTAGATGAGCAGCATCGGATCCGCCGACAGCGTGTAGAGCCCTGGGAAAGGCAGGCTCCAGCCGGGCAGCGCCGCGATCTGGCTGCTGCGATAGGGCAGCACCTGCCCGCGTCCGACCAGGCGCAGCCACGCATCGGGCGCATTGCTGATCAGCATGTCGGCACTGCGGCGGCCCGCCGCGCTTTCGGCATAATAGCGTTCGAACAGCTCGGTCGGCCCCATGTCGATCGTCTCGATCGCGAGCGTCGGATAGGCTTGGCGCAATCCGGCGAGGACCGGACGCCAATTATATTGCGACATATTGGAATAGATGCGCACCGGGGGCTCGCGCCGTGCGGCTGCAACGAGGCGCGTATCCGCTTCGGCGCGTTGCTCGGCGCCCCCGGCGAACAGCGTCGCGGCGCCGCCCGCCAGCAGCATCCGGCGCGAAAGCGTTCCGCTACCCTCGTCCATCTCGGTCATACCACTTCGAGCGCGGCGAGCGCCGCATTGCGGAGAAAGCCGGCATCCGCACCCAGCGTCGCGAAGCGATAGCCGCGCTCGAACAGCGCCGCAGCACCATGACCAGGCAGGATCGTCCCGCCCAGCGCGACGCCGCTTTCAACGATGCGCCGCTCGGCTTCGCGCCACAGATCGAGAAAGCCGGGATCGTCCCAACGCCCCGCCACACCTATGCTTGCCGACAGGTCGAGCGGGCCGATGAAAAACATGTCGATGCCCGCAACCTTCGCCATCTCGGGGATCGCCTGAACCCCGGCGGCGGATTCGATCATCGCGACGATCAGCGTCTCGCTGGCGGCATGGGCGGGATAATCGTCGGCATAGGCGCCCCAGCCCGACGCACGCGAGACGGTGTAATGCAGCCCGCGTACGCCATGCGGCGGATAGCTTGCCGCCGCGACCAGTCCGGCCAGATCCTCGGCGCGCTCGACACAGGGCAGCAGCAGCCCTTCGGCACCGCTGTCGAGCACCGGCTTCACCGTTTCGGGCCGTCCGTCGGGCACGCGCACCAGCAGGGTCGGCTGGGTGCCGCCATTGGCGGCGCGCAGCTGGTCGGTCATCGCGCCGATGCCGGTGCTGCGATGCTCCAGATCGGCGATCAGCGCGTCGAACGGCAGATGCGACAGCAGTTCCGCCGCAGGCGGACTGCCCATGAACAGCCAGCAGCCGAGCGATGGCGCGCCGGCCGCCAGCCGGCGCTTCAGACGATTAGCGCGCAACATCGCCGAGCGTTTCGGCGAAAAAGGCCATCGCCTGCCGCACGAGCGGCTCATATTCATGCGCCGTATCTTCGACCAGATCGAGCCGCACATCGATGTCCGACGCGCGCAGCGCATCGTGCAGCGCGCCGATCCGCTCGACCCTTGTGTCGCCGGTATCGTTGGCACCGTCCATCCAGTGCGCACTGCCCGGCCGGTGCGTGATTTCCCAGGTCTCGACATCGCGCGTGCCGACGGCGAGATGGACGGGCACCGCGCGCATCGCCGGCAGGTTGAGCGGGCGACCGAAGCGTGCCTCCATATCGGCGACGCCGACCCACCAGGGGCGATCCGGATCGGGCAATGTCGGCGATCCCGGCGCGCAGACCGACACGGCCGACAGGCGTTCAGGATAGAGATAATAGAAACGATGCGCGAAATGCGCCCCGCCCGAAAAGCCGAACAGGCCGAAACTTGTGTCGGTGACGCCGTATTTCGCGGCGACCTCGTCGATCATGGCCAGCAACACATGATCGAACCGGATACCGCGATATTCGATATATTTATAGTTGTCGCGATCGTTCGGGTCATCGATCCCGCACGGAAAGAGCGGCGCGAGGATGATCAGGTTCAGCCGGTCGGCGAGCGCCGTGAAGCTGTCGCGAACCACCTGGTTGCCGCGCCCGGTGCCATGCACCGCGACGAGCATACGCCGCGTCGCCGGATCCCCGTCGCGGGGAACATAGAGGCAATAGGAGAAGCGCTGATCCATCGCGCAGGCTGTGGCGGGCGTCGCCCCCAGATCATAAGGCGAAAGGCTGGGCGGCTGGGTCGACGGAGTCATGCGGTTCCTCTCGGCAGCCGGCACGAACGGCCGGCTGCCTTCATTCGGGTCTGTCGGGATATGCGAACGCTCAGTAGTTGACGCCGAGCTTCACATAGACGGTCCGCCCCTCGGCCTTGGTGTAGAGCTCGTTGCGGTTGATGAGCTGTGCCGAGACCGAGAAATAATCCTCGTTGAGCAGGTTGTTGACGCCGACGCTCACATCGAAGGGATCGGCCTTGAACTTGGTCGACAGATCGATGCGATCGGTCGGGCGAATGCGGCCGGTGTAGAAATTGCCCGCCGCCGAGCCGGGAAAGGCATTGCGCGAGCCCGAGTGATTATATTGCAGGCGCACCGACCAGTCGGTGGTGATGTCGTGATCGACCGCGAGGTTGAACTGGTCGGGCCCGATGCGGCGATTGGTGAGCGGCGTATCGAGCTTGCCGTCCTTGTTCGCGTCGCGGCGCCCCTGATTGTGCGAATAATTCGCCATCCACCGGGTGCTGGTTGCGATGGTGCCGCTCAGGCTGACTTCCCAGCCCTGCACCTTTTCCTTTTCGCGCAAGGTCAGCGCCTCGGTGGGGTTGACCGTGTCGATCACGAAGTCCGTCCCGAAATCGGCGGTGCTGATATAATAAGCGGCGGAATAGCTGATGCCGGCGATCTTGCCGCGCACGCCGATCTCGTAATTGTTCACGAGCTGCGGCTCCGGACGAAAACCGTTGAGGTTGGGTGCGACCACGCTGCGCAGCGGCGATCCGATATCGGGGATCGAGAACCCCTGGGAGAAGCCGCCGAACAGCTCCAGCTCGGGCCCGACCCGCGCCTTCAGACCGATATTCACCGGCGTCGCGCTGTATTTGAGCTTGCCCCCGGCGACATGGACATTGGTGAGGCCGGCGACGAAATCGTCGATGTCGAGCGTGAATTCGTCATGACGGATGCCCGCATTGAGCGACAGCCAGGGCGTGATCGGTTTGTCGATCTGGATGAACGCCGCATAGTTCATCTGCTTGAGCGGCGGGGTGAAGGTGCGCCCGTCGCCCGGCTTGTCGGTCAGCGGGATCAGCGGCTGTTCGGTCGTGTCGCGCGCGATATCGACGCCCCACAGGAAATAGCCGTCGCCCAGCCCGAGCGTTTCGAACTGCGTCTTGAAATCGGCCTGGAGGCCGGTCTTCTTCGAATTGATCGTGGTCTGCGTGCCGCCCAGTCGCGCGGCGTTGAACGAGAACACCGAATAGCTGCTGAGATGATAGAGCTGGGCGTGGAAGGTGCCGAGCAGATTGTCGTTGAAATAGGCGAGATAGCCCATGACGTTGCGGTTGATCGGATCGATCGCGCGCGGATCGTAGCTGCCGCGCACCGCGCGCACCTTCTGCCCCAGCGCAACATTGCCGCCTGTGGGAATGAAGTCGCTGCGCTGGTGCTGGTCATAATAGTTGAACATCGCCTCAAGGCGCTGTCCGCCGAAATTATAGCCGACCTTGCCGAAGAAGTTCCAGATATCGGAATCGGCGATGCCGCCGAAATTCTGCGGATCGGGCGGCAGGCGATCGCCCTCGGCATCGAACTGGCCGTTCACCCGCTCATAGCTGCCGGCGAAAGTGACGTCGAAATCGCCGATCGCCCCGGATCCGCTCTGCAGGATCATCGGATTGAGGCTGTCGCCGACATTCTGGGTGGAGAAGCCCAGCCCGGCTTCGGTGCGGAAGGTCCAGGCATCGCCCGCCTTGCCGCGCTTCGTGACATAGTTGATGATGCCGCCGGCACCGCCCTGGCCGTAAATGGCGGAAGCGCCGCGGATCACCTCGATCGCGCCGATCGCGGTGGGGGCGATCAGGCGCAGGTCGCGACCGCCGTCACGCAGCGGGTTGGAAACCGGCACACCGTCGACGAAGATACGCAGCGGACGGCCACGCAGGCCCTGTTCGACATTGGCCGCAGTGTTGCTCGATGCGGACAGGCCCGGAACCGAAAAGGCGAGAACGCTGCCAAGATCGCGCGTCGTCGCGAGTTGGCTTTCGAGCTGCGCGGCGTTGACCACGGTCGAGGATCCCGGGAAATCGGCGATGGTCTCGCCAAGCCGGGTGGCCGTGACGACGATGTCGCCATCGCCCTCTTCCGCCTCGGCCACCGCCTGGGCATGCGCCGCCATCGGCAGTGCCGCGAGCGCCGTCGTCATCATCAGAATCTTCAGTCCGCGCATAATCTCACCCCTTCCCTGTCCCCACGCCCGAAGACCTTGATTCTCCGGTGTCGCTCACATTGGCTACTATTTGTAGCCAATTTCAGCAACAGAAATCTCATAGGGACGAAACATCGTGCAAAAATCGTTCCAGAACAGTGAAATAGGCATCAGGTTCTTCGTAGAACGGCATGTGCGAACTGTGCGGGAATATATGGATTCGCGACGATGGCAGTGCCGCATGCATGCGCATCGAGCAGGCGGGCGTCAGTTCGTCGTACCGGCCGCACAGCACCAGGCACGGCGCCTGGATCGCGCCCATGTCGGGCACGCGATTCCAGTCCTTCATATTGCCGGTATAGGTGAACTCGTTCGGCCCCTGCATCGTTTCGTACGGCGCCATGTTCCAGTCGGCGAGCGCATCGGTCAGCGTCGCCGGCCATTCGGCCAGACGGCAGACATGACGATGGTTGAGCAGGGTGATCGCCGCCTGATATTCGGGATGGTCGATCGAGCCCGCCGCCTCGTGCGCGGTCATCATCGTCACCGTCTCTCCGCCCAGCGCCAGCCGCAGCCGGCCGAGTTCGGAGACGAGGTGCGGAATATCGCACGCGCCGTCGGCGACGATATAGCTCTTCACGCGATCGGGATGGGTCAGCGCATATTCGGTGCCCAGCCACGTCCCCCAGCTATGCCCGAGGAAATGCACGCGATCCGCGCCGAACGCCGCGCGCACCTGATCGGCCTCGTCGACATAGCGTTCGAGCGTCCAGAGAGACCGGTCGTCGGGCCGGTCGGAATCGCCGCAGCCGAGCTGATCCCAGGTGATCACGCGCCAGCCCTTCGCCGCGAGTCGGGCATGGGGTGCGCGCAGATACAGGCTCGGCAGTCCCGGCCCGCCATTGGCCAGCATCAGCGTCTCCGGCCCGTCACCGTAGCAATAGCCCATCACCATATGTCCGCCGGCGAGGCGGATCGGCAGGCGTGTCGCTTCGATCGTCATTGCGCCACCGTCCCGACGGCAAAGTCGCGCCCCTTGGCAAGCGATGGGATCGCGGCGCGGAACCGGTCGACCTCGGCCAGATCGAGATCGGCGAGGATCACCGCCGGCGCATCGCCGGCGCGCGCCATCACCCGTCCCCAGGGATCGATGATCATCGACTGGCCATGGCTGACGCGACCGGGATAATTGTCGCCGCACTGGGCGGCGGCGATCACGAAGCAGCCGGTCTCGATCGCGCGCGTGCGCAACAGGGGTTCCCAATGGAGCGGCCCGGTATAGTTGCTGAACGCGGCGGGCGTCGCGATCACCCGGGCGCCGCCCTGGCCCAGCGCGCGCAGCAATTGCGGGAAACGGATATCGTAGCAGATGCTGAGCCCCAGCCCGACGCCATCGAGATCGGCGACCACCGCCGTGCCGCCAGGGCGGTAGAAATCCGACTCGCGCGAGGATTCGCCATTGGGCAGATCGATGTCGAACAGATGGATCTTGTCGTAGCGCGCGGTGATGACGCCTTCGGGCGAGAAGACCAGGGTCCGGTTGACGACGGCATCGTCGGCGGAGCGGACCGAGACCGAACCGGCGAGCAGCCAGCGCCCTAACTCGCGCGAGAGGCGCGTGAAGCTCCGCACCGCCGGATGATCCTCTTCGGGCCGCGCATAAGCATGCATTTCCGCCGCGGTCGGCACCAGACAGTCAAAGGCTTCCGGAAAGGCGATCCATTGTGCGCCCTTGCCTGCAGCCTCCCGCGCCGCCGCTTCGGCCGCGGCGAGATTGGCCGCCACGTCGGGCGTCGCGCACATCTGCACCGCGGCGACGCGTAGCGTCTTCCCTTCATCGATCACGATCTCGTCTCCCTCGGAAAATTGCCAGCCGCCGCTGGCCAGCGCGCCAGACAGATGCTAGAAAAGTTGCTCGTTATTGGCAGCAAAGATTGGCTACTATTGTGCGCAAGTCAACGGCGAAGACGCCGGAGGAGAGTCGCGGCGTCACCAGCCTGCTCGAGGCCGACCTGATCGCGGGCATGTTCAGGCCCGGAGAATGGCTGAAACAGGCCGATATCGAGACGATGTACAATGCGCACCGCTTCGACGTGCGCATGGCGCTGCTCGACCTGAAGACGCGCCACCTGATCGAGCATATCCCCAATCGCGGCTATCGCGTCATCAACCTGACCGAGCGCGAGCGCGAGGACCTGATCCATACGCGCACGGTGCTGGAAACGGCGGCGGTGCGGCTTGCGGTGAAGCATCGCGACGAAGAGGATCTGCTCGAATTGCGCACGCTGGTTGAACGCTTCGAAAATGCGATCGACACAGGCGAGATGGAGATGTTGCGCGATCTCAATTTCACTTTCCACGATCGCTTCTACGCGACCTGCGGCAACCGCATCCTGGCTGGCGAAATCACCGCGATGCGCCAGCGCGGCCTGCCCGGCGCACGCGGCTGGCGCTCACACGCCTCGATCCGCCAGAGCAACCAGGACCATGCCGAGATGGTGCGGCTGCTGGAAGCGCGCGACGCCGATGGGCTGGTCGCACTGGTCGACCGCCACCTCAATCGCTGGCGCGAAGGCGGCACCGTACTCGCGACCGCGCAGTTCGAGGCTTAGCAGCCAGTCTCAAGCGCCGAAGCGCGTCTCCAGCATGCGCCAGACGGCGCGCAGCCCGCTGACGTTACCGCCATAAGGACGCGGGATGTCGCGCATCACGTTCCAGCTCTCGATATCGAGATGGACCCAGTCGAGCGCTGGCGGGACGAACTCCGCCAGGAACAGCGCCGCCGCGATGCTCGATATGCCATGTTCGAGCGGCGGAAAATTGGTGAGCTGCGCAGCCTCAGCACGGATCGACGGCCGATAGCCGGCATGGAGCGGCAGCCGGCACAGGGCGTCTTGCGTTTCCGCTGCGGCACGCAGCAGTGCGGCACCGGTCTCGTCCTGCCGTGCGAACAAGGCGGCGATATCCGGCCCGAGCCCGGTCGTCGTCAGGCTCGCGAAATCGATCAGCAGCGCCGGCTGTTCCTCCGCGGCGAGCGCCAATGCATCGGCGAGCAGGATCCGCCCCTCATAATCGGTATTGACGATCTCGATGGTCTGCCCGTTGCGGTTGCGGACCATGTCGCCGGGCATGACCGATGTCGCGGAGGGCAGATTGTCCACTGCGGGGATCAGCACGCGCAGCGATATGTTCAGCCCGGCCTCCATGACCAAAGCCGCGAGCGCCAGGACATGCGCGGCGCCCGCCATGTCGCTTTTCATCATCGCGATCTCGGGCTGGCGCTTGAGATCGAGTCCGCCGGCATCGAAACAGACGCCCTTGCCCACCAGGGCCACGCGCGGCGCGTCCGGATCGCCCCAGCGCAGATCGATCAACAGCGGCGGACGGCTGCTGCCCTTGCCCACCGCGAATATGCCGGGCAGGCCGTGCGCGACCAGCGCCTCCCCCCGGACGATCGCAACCTGCGCACCGTGACGCTCCGCCAGACGGCTGGCCTCGGCGGCGAGTTCGTCGGGCCCGAGTTCGCCGCCGGGCATGTCGATGAGATCGCGGGCCCAGCGCTCCATATCGGCAAGCACGGCGATCGCCGGATCGAGACGCGCAGGCCAGGCCAGCATGGGGCCGACCGCCCCCGCGCAGCCATGGCTGCCCAGCGCCCAGCCGATCGCAATCGCCCCGACCGGCCCATCTTCGTCGCGCAACCGGTAAAGCCCGGCCGGCAATCGGCGCACCGACAACGCATAGGTGGCCGGATCGGTCGGCGCGCCCTTGCCGGTGCCGACGAGCATTTCAGATGGCTCACCTTTGTTGTCTGGCAGGAGCAGATATTCGCCCATGCGCGCCCGGAAACCCGACATGCGCAGCCAGGAACCGATATGCGATCCAGCTTCGTCCGGCAGGTGCGGCAGATCGTGGCTGGACACGAATCGGACCGCGATGCCGCCCGTCGCTTCGGAAAAACACCAGGATCGCGAGCAAGGTTCATATTGGCGCATATTTTGGCTACTACAATATTCGCAATGGCCACGCAAACCGGCGGGGCGACGACACCCGTGCAATCCGGGGTTTGACTCCGCCTTCGGTCGGGCGCAGCCTCGGGGGACTGGAGCAAGGATGAATCGGGCCATATCCCCCCATGCAGACATCGTGTTCGACACGGTGCAGTCGACGACCAGCGCGGCGGTTTCGCCGGTGGCCGCATCCTGGTGCCGTTCCGCGCTTCATCACGGTCTCGATCCCACCGACGGACGCACGCGCGAACTGATCGACGAATCGTCGCTGCGTGCGCTGCGCGATGCGCATCGCCCCTTGCTGGACGTGGCCAATCCCGTGCTCGACCAGATGTTCCGCTCGGTCGGACGGTCGGGGTGCGGCGTGATCCTGAGCGACGCGCACGGCGTGATCCTCGAACGCCGGATCGGCGCCGGAGACGATCGCGAATTCTCGCAGGCCGGACTCGCCGATGGCGCCCGCTGGGCCGAGGCGGAGGAAGGCACCAATGGCATCGGCACCTGCCTGTTCGAGGACAGGCCGGTGGTGATCCATCGCGACCAGCATTTCGCGAGCCGCAATATCGGGATCAGCTGCATGGATGCCCCCGTCCATGATCCGCACGGACGGCTGGTCGCCGCACTCGATATCTCCACCTGCCGCGACGATCACGGTTCGGCGATGGCGGAGATCATTATCGCATTCGTCCGCGACGCGGCACGGCGAATCGAGCGCGACTATTTCTGCAGCCATTTCGAAGGCACGCGGATCATCTTCCTGGCCGACGATCCAACGCACGGCACGGCATTGCTCGCCGCCGACCGCGACGATCTGGTGGTCGGTGCAAGCCGGGCGGCGCGGCTGAAGCTGGGCCTGGACGATGCGGTGCTCGCCGATCCGCGCCCGCTCGACCAATTGCTCGGGCGCGGGGAATCACCATCGTTCGAGGATGGCGACCGCGCGGTCCTGCGCCGTGCGCTCGCCCAGGCCGGCGGCAATGCAAGCAAGGCGGCGCAGCTGCTGGGGATCGGCCGCGCGACACTCTATCGGCGCATGTCGCGCTCGGGCCTGCGCCAATGACGCGATGCGCCGGCCACCTGTCTCGATATTGAGACAGTTGGAGGCCGGCGTTTCGGAGCGGCGCTTCCGCGCTGCACGCCATCGACGCTAATCTCGCCCGCGACGCCGGCAAACGGCAGTTTCTTGGGAAGAGGACAAGCTGATATGGACATGATCGTTCAGGATCGCGCTTCAACGCTGAAGGCGCCGTTCGCCGCGCGCTACGACAATTTCATCGGCGGCCAATGGGTGGCGCCGAAATCGGGCCGCTATTTCGAGAATATCTCGCCCGTCACCGGCAGGCCCGTCGGCGAGGTGGCCCGATCGGACGCCGCCGATATCGAGGCAGCGCTCGACGCCGCGCATGCCGCCAAGGACGCCTGGGGCCGCACCTCCGCCGCCGAGCGCGCGCTGATCCTCAACCGCATCGCCGACCGGATGGAGGAAAATCTCGAAGCGCTCGCGCTCGCCGAGACCTGGGACAATGGCAAGCCGATCCGCGAGACCACCGCCGCCGACATTCCGCTGGCGATCGACCATTTCCGCTATTTCGCGGGTGCGATCCGCGGCCAGGAGGGATCGATCGGGGAGATCGACCAGGACACCATCGCCTATCATTTCCACGAACCGCTCGGCGTGGTCGCGCAGATCATCCCCTGGAACTTCCCGATCCTGATGGCGGCATGGAAGCTCGCCCCAGCGCTCGCCGCGGGCAATTGCGTGGTGCTGAAGCCCGCCGAACAGACGCCGGCATCGATCATGGTGTGGATAGAGCTGGTCGGCGATCTGCTGCCGCCGGGCGTGCTCAACATCGTCAACGGCTTCGGCCTGGAAGCGGGCAAGCCGCTCGCTTCGTCGAACCGGATCGCCAAGGTCGCCTTCACCGGCGAGACCTCGACCGGCCGGCTGATCATGCAATATGCCAGCGCCAACCTGATCCCGGTCACGCTGGAGCTGGGTGGCAAGAGCCCCAATATCTTCTTCGAGGATGTCGCGCGCGAGGACGACGATTTCCTCGACAAGGCGATCGAGGGCTTCGTGATGTTCGCGCTCAACCAGGGCGAGGTCTGCACCTGTCCCAGCCGCGCGCTTGTCCATGAACGCATCTACGACCGGTTCATGGAACGCGCGCTCAAGCGGGTCGCAGCGATCGTCCAGGGCAATCCGCTCGATCCCGCGACGATGATCGGCGCCCAGGCCTCGTCGGAGCAGTGCGACAAGATCCTGAGCTATATCGATATCGGCAAGCAGGAAGGCGCCGAGTTGCTGATCGGGGGCGCGGCCGCCGATCTGGGCGGCGAATTGTCGGGCGGCTATTATGTGCAGCCGACGGTGTTCAAGGGCCATAACGGCATGCGGATATTCCAGGAGGAGATTTTCGGGCCGGTGCTGTCGGTCGCGACCTTCAAGGACGAGACCGAAGCGCTCGAGATCGCCAACGACACGCTCTACGGCCTGGGCGCAGGCGTCTGGAGCCGCGACGCCAATACCTGCTACCGCTTCGGCCGTGCCATCCGCGCGGGCCGCGTCTGGACCAATTGCTACCACGCCTATCCCGCGCACGCGGCGTTCGGCGGCTACAAACAATCGGGCATCGGGCGCGAAACCCACAAGATGATGCTCGACCATTATCAGCAAACCAAGAATATGCTGGTCAGCTACAGCCCCAAGAAGCTCGGCTTCTTCTGACCGGCCTGGGCGGTCCGGCGATCAAGAGTGATTTCGAGGCAGGTGGAATCACCTGCCGACTCGGAAATCACGGAGAACAAGGGAAGTCGAGAGTCGATACGGTTCAACCCGAACCGGATCGACTCTAGCTTCACGCCGTCGCGGCGCCGACCTTGACCGCCGGATCGGCCAGTTTCGCAGGATCGACGGGAACGGCCGCCCGGATCAGCCCCTTGGCTTGCCTGAGTTCGCTCGCAGCGTTGACGCCGGTCGCCCCGACCAGCACCCCGCCATCGAGATGGAAGACGATGAAGCGCCCGTCCGCCGGGTGGCCGCGCAGCACATCGTGCGCGGCGACCGGGCGGCCGACGGCTTGCACGGACAGATCATATTGATCGGTCCAGAAACCCGACAGTTCGGCATAATCCGCCTCGGCCACGGCGATCGTACGACCGACATGCTCGCCATGCGCCGCCGCATGATGCCAGTTCTCCTGCCGCTCATGGCCGCCGGTTCGCGCATTGTAATGATAGGCGACCTCTCCCGCCGCGCGGATCGCGGGGTCGCTCGTGCGCCCCTGACCATCGACGACGATACCGCCCGGCACGACATCCAGACCAGCCTCGGCAGCAAGGCGCGTTTCGGGGATCACGCCGACGCCCACAATGACGATCTCCGCTTCGACGGTGCCGCCATCGGAAAGTGCGATCCGGTGATACCTGCCCTCGCGCACCGCCGCGCGCAGGCCGGCGCCGCAGCGAATCTCAACGCCCGCGGCACGATGCCGCTCCGTCAGCAGCGCCGCCATCGTCTCACCGCAGGCACGCGCCATGATGCGCGTTTCCGGTTCGATGACGGTCACCGAAAGACCATGGGACACCGCGCACGCCGCCGCCTCCAGCCCGATCACGCCGCCGCCGACGACGGCGACGCGCCCGCCTTCTGCAAAGGCCTTGCGAAGCCGCACCGCATCCTCGCGATCGCGCAGATAGAATATGCCCGGCGCACCGTGGGGCAGATCGGGCAGCACGCGCAGCCGCGACCCCGTCGCCAGCACCAGCGTGTCATAGGGGAGCCGATCGCCATCGCCGAAAACCACACACGCCTCGATCCGATCGATGGCAGCAACGGGACGGCCGAGCATCAGGTCGATCCGGGCTTCCGCATAATCGGCCTCGCCACGATAGAAGATCGCATCTTCCTCGCCCGGCGATTTCAGCACCTTTTTGGACAAGGGTGGACGATCATAGGGGCGGACCGTCTCGGCGCCGACCAGAACGATCTCTCCCGCAAAGCCGGCCGCACGCGCGGCGAAGGCGCAACGATCGCCGGCAAGCCCGGCGCCGACGATGACGAGGCGGTTTCCGATGGGCTCAGACATGAAAGGCGACTCCCCCCATGCCCGATCCCCATTGGATCACCGGTTCATAATAGACGATCTCGCCCCGCGCGCGCGCAGGCAGGGTGCCGGCCATGAACAGCCAGGACGCGACCTCAAGCCCGCCATTGCCGGTTTCGGCAAGCAGTTCGGCGTTACTGATCCCCGCCAACGCACGCGCGCGTCCTTCGACCAGGTCGCGAAGGATACGCCGATCATAATCCTCGGCCACCCTGCCCTGTCCCGGCACCCGCAGCCAGTGCGACAAGCCACCACCACCGATGACGACGACACGTTCGTCCCCCGGCCTCTCATCCTCGACATAGGTCCGCAACGCCTCGCCCAGCGCGAAGCAGCGCGCCGGCGTCGGCGGCACCGGCATGGCGCTGTTGATGAAGACCGGCACGACCGGCCAGTCGCCTTGCGGATCGCCGATCAGCTTGGTGAGCATCAGCCCATGATCGGGCCGGACCTCCTCGACCTGGACCAGGTCGAAACCGGCCCCGGCGGCGTGGCGTGCCATCCCCTCGGCAAAGGCGCGATGTCCGGCAAAGGGGGTTTGCGGAATGCCCATATCGCCCCAGGGCGTGAAGATATCGGCGATGCCGACCGCAAGGGTCACTTGCTGGCGCAGCGTGAAATTGTTGAGATGATCGCCCGAGGCCACCACCAGCACGTCGGGCGCCAGCGCGCGCACCGCCGCGCGGATCGCCATCATGCCCGCGAACACCCGTTCGGCCTGCACCTCGACGCCATCGGGCGGGAACAGGACATGCGACGTGGCGAAACCACCCACGATCCGTCCCATCAGCTGACCTCCGTACCGGCGCCGGCAAGCAGCCGGTCGATAAACGAGGCTAGCGGACCGGGTCCGGACGGCGCACCCTTCGCATCGATGAACATCCATTTCATCTGCAGATTGGGATGCACGCCCAGCCGCGTCATCGCCGCGATCGAGCCATCGGCCAGCAGCGCCTGTTCCCCGGCATCGATATCGTATCGGACGTAGGTCGCGACCGGATCGGCGCGATGCCGTTCGCGCGCCGCCGGATCGCCGTTCAGATCCTGGATCATGCGGTTGATGCGATAGCTGTCGGTCATCGCCGCACTCCGAACAGGTCGTCACGCAAAAAGGCGGAGGTGACGGCCAGGAATTCGCCGGGCGCCTCGATCATCGCCCAATGGCCGACATGCGGCAGAACGAAGCCCCAGCTATTCTCGAGCAGCTCGAGATAGCCATAGGTCCGCGCCAGGATCGCGACCTTGTCCTCCTTGCCGCCGACCACGAGCGTGGGCGTCTTCACCGCCGCGATCGCATCGCGTTCATAGCTGAGCTTGGAAGAGACGATCGCCTTCAACGCCTTGCGGGCGTGCTCGTCCTGCATGATTTCGTGACGATAGAGGACGGCCTTTTCATCGATCGCATGGCCGGACGCGGTCAGCGCCTCGACGATCCGCCGCATCGCTTCGATCGTATAATCATAGCCGACCAGATGCTTCATATAGGATGGATCGGGATTGGCGATGGCGAGCCCGGCACTGCCCATCAGCACCAGTTTGCCGACGCGTTCGGGCCGCTCCATCGCCATGCCAAGAGCGGTCGCGCCGCCCATCGAATTGCCGACCAGATGCGCCTGCGCGACGCCGAGCGCATCGAGGAAGGCGATCAGATGACGCGTGCGCCCGGCCTGATCATAGGCATAGTCGGCCGGGTCGGGCTTTGCGGTACGGCCGAAGCCGGGCATGTCGGGCACCAGCACACGGAAATGCCGTGCATAGGCGTCGATGCAGGAACGCCAATTGCCCCAGCCGTCCGCGCCTGCCCCGCCGCCATGCACCAGCACCAGTGCCGGACCGTCGCCGCCTTCGAGATAATGGGTCTCGAGCCCATCGGCTTCGAGCGAGCGCGAAGCGAAGCCCGGATGGATGATCGGGGACAGGCTCATCGCAGGTCTCCAGGAGACTGGACGCCACGATTATGCGCGTGGCACAGCTCGCGCCATTTGACGATCGGCATGTCGCCTTCGATCAGCATTTCCTGCAGCCAGGCGCCGTCATCCTTGTAAAAGGTCTGGAGCGCCAGCCGCGCCTCGATATCCTGATTGTTGAAGCCGTCGAGCGAGACCGGCTTCCAGCGATTCCAGAATTCCTGGCGGTGGGCGTGCGCCTCCGCATCGGTCGCGCAGCGCTTGCCGATCATGATCAGATAATAATGATTGTCCTCGTCGATCGGCACATACCATTCGAACTGGTGCCTGCCCGCATCGGGGAAATCGTCGACGCGCAATACCCCCGGCAGCCATAGCGACGCGGCGGTCGTGCGTGTCGCGCTGCCGTCGGTCTTGGGACTGCGCACGCCCTTGACCACCACCTCTCCGCCGATCGCACCGTCCCACAGGACATTGTGATGCGCGAACGAGTCATAGACGCCCTTCGGCTCGCCATCGGTGTCGTGAATGACGATCTGGCCCGATTGCGCGGTGTGCCCGATCGGCAGCGAGCGCTGGGTGTCGGGCACCAGTGGCGAACTGCGATGGATATAGACGTGCAGGCCGTCAAAGCCGTTCTCGCAGCCGACGCGCCAGTTCGAGGGAACGACATAGGAATCGCCTTCCAGCACCATGTCGTCGTCGAGCAGCATCGGCGGGACATCTTCCGCCAGGGGATGGGGCTCGGCGCCTTGGTCCCCGACGAACACGAACACGATGCCCTTGGCTTCCTCGACTGGATAGGTGCGCAGCGTCTGCCGCCCGATCGCCTTGCTGTCGGGCGAGGCCAGGATGTCGGTCAGCATGCCGTCGTCCCAGCGATAGGTGAAACCGTGATACCAGCAGGTGATCGTGCCCTTGGTGTAGCATTCGATCTTCTGCGAAAAGGGTACGCCGCGGTGCAGGCAGCGATCGCGAATGGCGCGGACCGTGCCGTCGATCCGCTTGAGCAGGATCTTCTCGCCGCAGACGGTGACCTGCACGACCTGCGCCTCCGGCACGTCGCGCGACAGCCGGACCGGATACCAGTGATTCCGAAAACCAAGCTTCGCTTCAAGATAGTCGCGCCAGCGCGGCACCTTCTTCAACAGCGCTTCATCGACGAACGTCGACCTCTCCATTCCCGTACCCCTGCCATGGATTGAATGCATTTAATGGATGCAGTATGCACAAAATGAAAAGGCTGTCAAAACCTGTTCGTGCATCCATTAAGAGGTTACGCTACTCGGAAGAGCCATATATACGAGCTTTCCCAACGGCCTTCCGACGACATATGGGAGCGAGAAAAGTGGCAAAGGCAGCGACTCAGGTCGTACAAGGACGACGGTTGCGCGATCAGGTGTACGACCTGATCAAGGAAGACCTGAAAGCAGGCAGCTTCGAGCCGCACCAGCGCTTCTACGAATTCGAGCTTGCCGAGAAATACGGCGTTTCGCGGACCCCGGTGCGCGAAGCGCTGTTCCAGTTGATCCGCGACGGCCTGCTCGTCAGCGAGGAACGCGGCTATACCCTGCCCGTCGATACGCCGAAGCGTTTCGCCGACCGGATCGAAGTGCATATCCTGCTCGATCCCAGGGTCGCCTTTTATGCCGCCACCAAGAACGACGCGGAGGCGGTGAAGGCGCTGCGGAAAGCCTATGACAAGGCGAAGCGCGCGCACGAGACCGGCAAATATGCCGTTTATGTCGACGCCATCCACCAGTTCCGCGTCGGCACGCGCGAGATGTGCGACAATGAACCGCTGCGCCGCTGCGCGCTGATGATCGAGGACCAGTTCCTTCCCGCCCGCAACGAGCTCTTCAAGAAAGACTCCTATCGGGAAATGGACCTGGATCATAACGACCGCATCCTCCGGGCGATCGAGGCCGGCGACGGCCCCGCCGCCGAAGAGGCGACCCGCAATTATATGCTGGAAGTCAGCAAGCTGGTGATCAGCACGCCCGAGGATTTCGGCAGCAGCGAACCGGTGCAGGTCAAGCGCCGGCCGCGCCGGCCACGCACGACCGACTGATACCAGATCTCGATGAGTCGAACTCATCGAGATCTGGTATCAGCCCGCGCGGCGCTTGAGCGAACCGATCGAGGATGCGTCAGCATCTTCGAGATCGCGTATGAAACGCGAAGCGCCGGGCATCGCGATGCCCGGCGCATATCGTCACGCCACGCGCATCCGCGATTCGAGCCCCTGGGCAAAATCGACGTTGCGATCGAGGATCATGCCGGCCGATCGCACGCGGTAAAGATCCGCCCCGGTCGCGGCCGCGGGTTCGATCCCCTGTTCCAGATCGCGCGCCATCTTCAGCAACAGGCGGCGGAAACGGACGATCGCCGCATCGCCCGATCCCAGGGTTTCACGCGAACGATCGACGATCGGCCCCATGCTTTCCTGGATCGCCGCATCCTGCGCACCGATTCCGCGAATGCCGGTGGTGCTGCGCAACCGCTGATGCTCGCGATCGATCAGATAGTCGTTGCGGTTGTTGGCGACGGGCATGAAATCGATTTCATCGACCAGGTCGGCATGGATCTCATGCGGATCCTGCTCGCCATCGACAAAATCCCGTTCGGGATGCCAGGTCATCGTGAATGTCCATGTGTTATAGTCGTCGATCGGCGTCCAGGCATGGCCGACCACGGGTTCGCCATCCCAGCGCGCGATCATGGTGTGGAACGGCAGCAGGAACTGGGTGACCCGCCAATAATAGTCGCTTTCGCTCGCGAGCCGCCGGGCGCCGACCATGAAGCCATAATCGGTATCGCGCACGAAGAAGCGCGGTGACGTATCCTTGGCCATCAGCGGCAGATTGGGATTGATCGGCTGCTGCCGCTGGCGAAAGGGCACGCTGGTGTCAGGATCGAGCAGGCTGTGCAGGATGCCGACATGCGAGGAATCGATCCCGCCTTCGACGGCCTGCGCATAGTTATTCTGCTGCAGCCGCTTCGAAATGAAGCGCCGATGCGAGGGCACCGTCCCCCATTCGAATTGCGGGATCTCCGGCGGCATCCTGTCCGCATCACCCATATAAGCCCAGATCACGCCGCCCCAGTCGCGCATCGGATAGGATTTGATCCGCACCTCCGCGAGCAGCGGCGTGTTGGCGGGTTCGGCCGGCATCTCCATGACATTGCCGTCCACGTCGAACTTCCAGCCATGATAGGCGCAGCGCAGCCCGCATTGTTCGTTGCGGCCATAATAAAGGTCCGCGCGGCGATGCGGACAATAGCGATCGACCAGCCCCGGCCGGCCGAGCGTATCGCGGAAGGCGATCAGATCCTCGCCAAGCAGGCGGACGCGCCGGGGCGGCGCATCGGCCTTCAGTTCGGACGAGAGCATGAAGGGAAGCCAGAACCGGCGAAAGGCGTTTCCCATCGGCGTTCCCGGCCCGACGCGGGTCAGCAGCTCATTCTCTTCCGCACTCAACATCGCTCTCTCCCTCGCAAACCCCATGATCCGATCCGACAAAGCCGAGCGCCAGGAACATGCCGCCCCGTTGCCCGCGCGCCGCGGCCAGCCCCTGCGCGATCATCAGTCGCGACAATGCGGATAGAAGCGACCGGATCGTCATAATGTATACCGCATACATTAAATGAGAAGCCTTCCGCAAGGGGCGGGATCGCCCCACCGTCGCGTCTTGCGCGTTCGCCAAAGTGAATGTACGTATACTGCATCCATTAAATGCAAGGCGAGAAATATGGCGAAGATCGTTCTGGGTATCGGCTCATCCCACAGTCCGGCACTGCTGATGGAGCCCCCGGCCTGGGGCGCGCGCGCCGAGACCGACGACCGCAATTTCTTCGTGCTCCACGATCACAGCGGCGCCCGGGTCCAGTTCGACGAACTGCTCGAACGCGCCGACCCCGGCCTGGCCGACGAAATCACCGATGAGCGGATGGACGCGCGGCACGCGGCCAACCAGCGCGCCATCGCCGAAACCGCACGCCTGCTCGCCGAAGCCGATCCCGACATCGTCATCATCATCGGAGACGATCACAAGGAAGTGTTCAAGGACGACAATATGCCGGCCTTGTCGGTCTATTGGGGCGAGACCGTGCCCTATCGCCCCCAGGGCATCATGAAGTGGAAATATGATCCGACGCTGAAACAGGAATTATGGTATGGGCAGGAACCGGTCGATTATCCGGTCGCGTCCGACCTCGCCTATCGTCTGATCGAGCAGTTGATGGCCGGCGGCTTCGATCCCGCCCATTCGAAACATATGCGCGACGATCAGGCGATGAGCCATTCCTTCGGCTATGTCTATCGCCGGATGATGCCCGAAAAGCCGATCGCCAGCATTCCGGTGAGCATCAACACCTATTATCCGCCCAACAATCTCCATCCCTTGCGCGCCTATCGCCTGGGCGAAGCGATCCGCACCGCGATCGAGGCCTGGCCGGAGGATCTGCGCGTCGCGGTGGTGGCGACCGGCGGCCTCAGCCATTTCGTGGTCGACGAGGCATTCGACAGGGCTTTTATCGAGATCATGCGCAGCGGCACCGCCGAAGACCATGCCAATCTGCCGCTGGAAAAACTGCAATCGGGCAATTCCGAGTTCCGCTGCTGGTCCGCGCTCGCCGGCGCGGTGCAAGGCATGGAGATGGAGTTGATCGACTATGTTCCCTGCTATCGCAGCCTTGCCGGCACCGGCTGCGGCATGACCTTCGCGGTCTGGCGCTGAGATGGCCTTTGTCGATCGCGGCGCCAGCCGGCTCTATTACGAAAGTGCGGGCGCAGGCCCGGCTCTGGTGCTGAGCCATGGCGTCGGCGGCAATCATGCGAGCTGGTTTCCGCAGATTGCGGCACTCGCCGGCCGGTTCCGCATCGTCACCTGGGATCATCGCGGTTTCGGCCTTTCATCCGATGCCGAGGGACTGGGCCGCGCGGGCTTCATCGACGATCTGAAAGCCGTTCTGGACGCCGCCGGGGTCGACCGTTGCGTATTGGTCGGCCAGTCGATGGGCGGCGGCACCAGCCTGGGCTTCGTCTGCACCCACCCCGATCGTGTTGCCGGGCTGGTGATGGCCGACAGCCTCTCTCAGGCGATATTGCCGACCGATATTGCCGCCCGAATGGCCGAAAATGCCGCGCGGACAGCCGATCTTCCGCAAATCGCCCGGGTGCTGGGAACGACGATCCAGCGCCAGTCGCCAGCCTTCGCGACGCTCTATTCCCAGATCGCCGGCTTCAACGCGACGACCCTGAGGACGCTGCGGGGCGAGATGCCGAGCTTCACCGCGGAGGCGCTTTCCGCGACCGGCATTCCATCGCTCTTCATCGTCGGGGAGGAGGATATCCTGTTCCCGCCATGGGCCGTCCGCGCCTTTCAGCGACAGGTGGCCGGGTCGCGCTATGTCGAGCTTGCGCGCACCGGCCACTCAGCCTGTTTCGAACGCCCCGACGCCTTCAACGCCACGCTTGAAAACTGGCTGACCGAGATCGGCCATGTCCCATCGGCCACCGGCTGATCTTCATGGTCCGGTGGCCGATCACGGATCGGCTCAAGTGCCGACGCGCAGCGGCGAGGTCAGACTGCGGAGCGCGGCGATCACCGACAACGCGGTGACCTTGCCCGTTCCCGGCTTTTCAGGCGTCGGTATGTTCTCGATCATCATCTCGAAACGGACGCTGTCGGCATCCACCTTGATCAGATGGGTGTTCCGTTCGCGCGTGGGATCCGCCCAGATCTCAAGCTGCGTGCGATCCGGGCCGATGCCGGCAAGCGCCAGCGAGGCTGCGACATTGACGTTCGCCGGAAAGCCGGCCGCGCCCTCGCGCGCCGTTCCGGCGAACACCCGAAGCGGCTCGGAAAGCGCATCGATGTCGATGCCATTGGCAAGCAGATACGGCGCGCCGAACAGCGAACGCGGTGGCTTGCGCGTGATCATCGTCACCGAGAAGATCTCTCCTTCCGCCGCCGCCCGAACGGCATCCAGGCCGAGCAGCGCGCCGGTCGCGAGGATGATCCGTCCGCCCGATTCGCGCGCCAGATCGACGACGCCCATATTCTCGATCAGCGCGGCCGCACTGACCGTCACCACTTGCCGCCCCGCAGCCAGAGCAGGCGAAACGATGTCGAGAAACGCCGCGGTCGGTGCGCATTCGATGATGACGTCGCAACGCGCCGCCAGCGCTTCCGCCGAAACGACATCCACCGGTTCGGGAAAGGCGGCGAGTGCCGCGCGCGCCTTCTCCGCATCGCCACTCGTCACAGCTTCCAGCCTGGCCCCTTCGACCCCCCGCACCAATGCATGCGCGACGGCCTTCCCGATCACGCCAAAGCCCGCAATTCCGACCTTCAATCCACCCTCCATCAAAAAGATCACATCCCGGCCGCGCCGGGCTGGACAAATTTAATGGATACTGTATACATTAATTCGCGATAGACAGAAGCAATTTATTCCAGAGGAAAAATACATGCCCGCCCCCAGGCCGATCCAAGCGCGGACACACACCGCGCCGCGCGAAGGCGCCGCGCGGCTGCTGTGCGAGCGCGCCTATGCCAATGGCGCCTGGGTAACGGCAGCGGAACGGATCGCCGTCACCAATCCCGCGACGGGAAGAGTCATCGGCAGCGTGCCCGATCTCCCGATCGGCGAAATGGACGCCACCATCGCCGGCGCATCGGCTGCCTTGCCGGCATGGAAGGGGCTGCTGCCGCGTGAGCGCGGCGCGCTGCTGCTTGCCTGGGCCGACGCGATTCTTGCGGCGCGGGCCGAACTGGCGGAACTGATGACGGCGGAGCAGGGCAAACCGCTTGCCGATGCGGCATCCGAGATCGACTATGGCGCAAGCTTCATCCGCTGGTTCGCGGAAGAAGCCAGCCGGGTCTATGGCGAGGTGATCCCAAGCCATCTGCCCAACCGCAAATTGCTGGCGCAGCGCGAAGCGCTGGGCGTCGTCGGCCTGGTCACCCCCTGGAACTTCCCCTCGGCAATGCTGGCGCGCAAGGCGTCGGCCGCGCTTGCCGCAGGCTGCACCGTCGTCGCGGTTCCTTCGGGCGAAACGCCCTTTTCGGCATTGGCGCTCGCCAAGCTGGCCGCCGATGTCGGCATTCCGCCCGGCGTCTTCTCCGTCCTGACCGGAGACCCCATTGCCCTGGTCGGCGCCCTGTGCCGGGATCCGCGCGTCCGCGGCCTGTCGTTCACGGGATCGACGCATGTCGGGCGTATCCTCGCCGCGCAGTGCGCACCGACGCTCAAAAGGCTGTCGATGGAACTGGGCGGACATGCCCCCTTTCTGATCTTCGACGATGTCGATGTCGTCGCGGCGGCGAAAGCGGCCGCCGCCGCAAAGTTCCAGACCAGCGGACAGGACTGCCTCGCCGCCAACCGCATCTTCGTGCATCGGGGGATCTACGACGCCTTCGTCACGGCCTTTGCCGCGGCAACGGCGCGGATCATCGTCGGCGACGGCACCGATCCGGGGGTCGAACTCGGCCCGATGATCAACCGGCGCAGTTTCGACAAGGCCGCGGACCATGTCGCCGACGCCATCGGGAAGGGTGCGCGCCTGATCGCGGGCGGCGGCGCGCATGCGCGCGGCGGGCTCTTCTTCGCGCCGACGGTGCTAGCCGATGTGACGCCGGCGATGAAGATCATGCACGAGGAAACCTTCGGCCCCGTCGCCGCGCTGCTTCCCTTCGACGAAGAGGCGGCGCTGATCGAAGCGGCCAATGCCAGCGAATATGGCCTGGCCGCCTATGTCTTCACCAATGATCTGGCGCGTGCGCATCGCCTGGCCGACGCGCTCGAATACGGCATGATCGCGGTGAACACCGTTTCGATGACGGGCGCGCCGATCCCGTTCGGCGGCATCAAGCAATCCGGGCTCGGTCGCGAAGGATCCCGCCACGGGATCAACGAATTCACCGAGCTCAAATATATGTGTGTGGGTCTGTCTCCCGCCACATCGTCCATGTCTCAAAAAGGGGGATAATATGGCCAAGGTCGCACAAAAAGTCGTCGAGGCACTCAGGGAAATCGGCGTCACCCATGTCTTCGGCGTGCCGAGCGGTGGCTGGGTCGATTATATGGAGGAGCTCCGCAAGGCCGACGGTATCGAGTTCGTGCTGGCGACGCATGAAGGCGGCGCGGGCATGATGGCCGATGTCTATGGCCGCCTGACCGGCAAGCCGGGCGTCTGTTTCGGCACCTTCGGGCCCGGCGCGACCAATCTCGCGACCGGGGTGGGCGAGGCGTTGCTCGACCGTTCGCCGATGATCGCGCTCACCGACGAATTCGGCGAGAAGCTGCGCGGCCGCACCGTGCAGATGGGCATCGATCATCAGGCGCTGTTCGCGCCGCTCACCAAGAAGACGACCCGGCTGACCGCGGACGGCGTCAAGGCGACGATCTTCGATGCCGCCATGGTCGCGATGGAGGGACGCCCCGGCCCGGTTCATATCGGCCTGCCGGTCGGCATGTCGGCGGAGGAAGCGGGCGAAGAAGTCCTCCAATTCGAACCGCCGGTGGCGCGCGCCGCCGCCGACGCCGATGCACTGGACAGGGCAGCGCGATTGTTCGCCGATGCGCGCAGACCGGTGCTCGCGCTCGGCCTGGGCGCGGTCGCTGCGGGCGCCGGGCCAAAGGCGCGGGCGCTTGCCGAGCGTTTCGGACTGCCCGTGATATTGACGCCGATGGCGAAGGGCCTGCTTGCCGAGGATCATCCGAATTATGCCGGCATCCTGTTCCATGCGCTGAGCGATCAGGTGGGCGTGACCCATGCCGAAGCCGATCTGGTCGTCGCGATCGGCTACGACCCCATCGAGTTCAATTATGAGAGCTGGATGGCCGAGGTACCGCTGGTCAGCCTCGACATCGAACCCGCCGACATCGACCGCGCCACCTATCCCGACGTCATCGATGTCGTCGGCGATATCATGTCGAGCATCGATACATTGTTGGCGCTGCCCGCCGGCACCAGGGATTGGGACCTGACGGCACTGGCGGAACGGCGCGACGCGATGTTCGCCGCGCTGGAGCCGGGCAACGGTCCCTTCGGGCCGCGTGCGGCGCTCGCCATCCTGCGCGACCTTTTGCCGGCCGATGGCATCATGACCTGCGATGTCGGGGCGCACACGCATCTGATCGGGCAGCTCTGGCGCACGCCGGCGCCGGGAACGCAGATCATGACCAATGGCTGGTCGACCATGGGCTTCGGCGTTCCGGCCGCGATCGCCGCGAAGCTGGTCCACCCCGAACGGCCGGTCTGCGCCGTGGTCGGCGATGGCGGTTTCCTGATGACGGTCGGCGAGCTCGCCACCGCCGTGCGCCACAATGCCCGGATCGTCGTCATCGTCCTGACCGACAACGACCTGGCGCTGATCCGCATCAAGCAGGAGAAGAAAGGCAACCCGATCTACGGCACGCCCGTGCGCGCGACCGGCACGATCGGCGGCGACAATCTGTTCGGCGTGCCCGTCGAGAGTACCCGCACGCCGGAGGAATTCCGCGCGGCCCTGGCCAAGGCCTTCGCCGCCGATGGGCCGATGATCGTCGAGGCGATCGTCGACAGCCACGAATATGACGCCCTCGTCCTCAAGAAGGACAAGCCCGACGCCTGAGGCGCGGCGCATCACCGAAAACCGGAGACTCTGGATGAGCGACCTCATCTTTCTATGCAAGGCCGACGACGTGCGGGAAAACGGCGTCGTCCAGGTTACCCCGCCCGGGTTCGACGACGGCATCGCCGTCTACAGGCTCGGCGACGAATATTTCGCGACCGACGACATGTGCACTCACGCGCTGGTGTCGCTGTCGGGCGGGGACGTCGAAGACGGCATCATCTATTGCCCGCTTCATGGCGGCGCCTTCGATATCCGCACCGGCGCTCCCACCGAATATCCCTGCACGCGCCCCCTCAAGACCTACAGGGTCGAATTGAGGAATGGCGCGCTCTACGCCGATACGGCGGGCTGAACCCGCGCAGGCGGCTGCAGGATTATCTGCCAGCCCGGAGTCATAGGCAGCGAAGCTGGAGCGATTTCGAGACAGGCCGAATCCCCTGCCTCGAAATCGCTCTAAATCGCGAAAACCGGACAGAGCATCGGAGTCGATCCGAACGGGATCGACTTCAGGCCGGCGCTGCCGCGCGGCCCGCTTTCTCCGCCCCGCGTCCAAAGCGCGGCAAGGTGGCAAGCAATATGGTGGACAGCAGCAACCCCATTGCAGACCAGCCCAACGCCGCTCTGTAATTTCCCGTGAGATCGAATGCCTCGCCCACCAGATAGGGCCCGATCGCACTGCCGATCATGAAGGCGGCGAAGATCCAGCCATAGATCTGGGCAAAGGCACGAGCGCCATAATAGCGGCTGACCAGAAGCGCCAGGAGATCGGTTTCCGCGCCCGTGCCGATCGCCAGGAAGGTGACGGCGACCGCGATCTGCAGGGCACCGTCATCCGCGAACATCAGCATCGCCGCACCAGCGGCGGATAACGCGAAGCAAATGGCCCCGACCCAAGGCGCGAAATACCGATCGAACAGATATCCGCAGACGATGCGTGACGCGAGCGAGACGGCGAACATGCCGCTCATCGTCGCGACGCTCATCTGCGGCGAGAGGCCGCGATCCGAAAGCAGCGAAGGCAGGTGGATCTGGATGCCATGCAGCGCCACCGCGGCAAGCAGAAACACGACCAACATCGTGCCGAAACTTCGCGTGGCGACAGCCTGACCGATCGTCTCGCCAACAGCCCCGCGCTCAACGGACGGCGCACCCTCCCGCGACGGCCGAGCCCGGCGTCCCACCACCAGAATCATGGGAATGCCAATCACGACCGGGAGCAACGCCAGACCATGGAAGCCGGCGGCCCAACCACCGTTTTCGATCAAGGTGACGGCGATCATCGGCGCCATCGCCGCGCCCAGCGGCATACCGCTCATCGCAAAACCGAGCACCAGTCCGCGCGACCTGTCGAATGCCGCGGACAGGACCTTGACGTAGATCACCGAGCTGGACGCAGAGCCTGTCACGCCAATCCAGCACGCCCCGGCATAGAGACCGGCAATACCGAAATGATCGATCAACATGGGCAGCGCGGCCAGGCCCGCAGCATAAGCGAGGATCGAACAGATGGCGGGCCGGACCACGCCGAACCGATCGATCAGTGCGCCGGCGATCGGCATGGCCCCGGCCATCGACAGCGCCATGACCGTGATCGCGAACGAGATCTCCCCGCGCCCCCATCCAAAGGCCGCGTTCAACGGCTTGAGGAATACCGACAGCGGGATCAGCGCCACGGCGATCAACGATACCGCAACGCCAAGCACCGCCGATGCGACCAGCCCCCAATCGCCGCGCCTTAGATCGCCTTGCATCCACTCACTCCCGAATCGGCTTAATCCGCAGGCTTCCAGATCCAGTCGATATCGTCGCGCGGCGTGCCCTTTGGCCGAGCCGGCCGCCACGACGCCGCGTCATCGGCCGACCCCTTGCCCGAATAGGTCGCATATTCGGGATAGGGGTAGAGCGGTCGCGTGCGCACGACTCCGCCGTCGGGCCGACGCTGCGTCGCGACGACGGCATTGGGCGCTTCACCCTTTTCCACCCATCGAACCATCGGCTCGAGCATGTCGAAATCGTTGGGCGCCTCTCCCCCGCGGCAATGCAGCATGCCGGGGATCATGAAGGTACGGAACCATTGCCGGGTGGCATCGAGCCCGTCCCTTGCCCATAATTTGGCGTAATAATCGAGCGCGGCGAGGGGCGAGGTCCCTTCGTCGGACCAGCTATGATACAGGATCAGCTTGCCACCGCGCGCATGGAATGCGCCCAGATCGGGACGGCCGCGTGGCGGCACGGGATCGTAAAGCGCGGCCGTTTTCTCAACCTTGGCGGCATCGGCATCGAAATCGAAATCCCAATAACCATAGGGGCCATCGGGATTCTTCTCGAATGCGAGATACGGCAGATAATTGTTGGTCAGCGCGCGCAGGAAGAAGCCGTTCCATCCGACCTCGCTGCCGAACATCAAATGGCCCGGGAACAGACGCTCACCGCGGCTGTTGCGTGCGCCGCCATAGATGTTCTCGGCAGAGCGGATCTGCACGCCGGACAGGCAATCGGCCGCGTCTTTCCCGGCCGGACAGGCGATCGATCGCACGTCGAAATTGCACTGCCGCGGATCGTTCAGGATGCCGTCGGCGAGGCCGTCCAGCGTGTCGCATTTCGCGAGAACCGCGCGATGCAGCAGCTTCAACTTATCGTCGCTGAACACAGGGGTGCCATCGCGCGTCAGCAACTGGCGCGCGTCCCAATTGTTGGCGAACGCGCCCAGCCGCCCGGCAAAAGCGGGATTGCCGGCGATGATCCCGTCAAAGTCTCCGGGATGATATTGCGCGGACATCAATCCTTCCCGGCCGCCCGTCGAACAGCCGCGAAAATACGACTTCCCCGGCCGCGTTCCATAATAGGCCGCAACGATCGCCTTGGCTGCGATCGACGCGACATGGGTCGATCGGGCGCCATAGTCGATGCGCAACTGCTCGACACCGCCCCACAGTGCCGGCCCACCGCCGACATGCCCCATATTCTGGGCGGCGACGGCGAACTTGCCGGCCAGGGCCGTCGTGCAGCCTTCGATATAGCCCAAGGTGCCGCACAGGCCGCCACAGCCCTGCTGAAGGTAGCGCCCGTTCCAGCCCGACATGGGCAATCGCAACTGCACCTGTATCTGCGGCGCGACGACAGCGACGATGTCGCAATATTCACCAACGGCGGCGGACGCGGCCACCGTTCGCGCCGAGAGGATCGTGGCCGGCGCTTCGGCAAGAGCGATGAAATCGCGCTTCGTCATCGCCTCGCAGGCCATTGCCGGGCGGATATCGGCATCGAGCCCGGCAATGGCGGGCTGGGCAGCCGCGGGCGATGGCATCGACAACAGAGCCAAGCCTATTGCCGCGATGATCCGGTTCACAAGGTATCGCATCGCCCTCTCCCAGGGATCGTTCGGTGGTGACGCAGCCTGCTCTAGAAGCGCAGCTTCGCACCCAGATAGAAGCGCCGGCCCAATGGATCGTAAAGCGACGGGTCGGTCTGGCCCGGCATGCCGTCCACATCCAGGGGCCGCTTGTCGGTCAGATTGTTCACGCCACCGTAAAGCTCGAACGCCGCGTCCACCTTCGCCCGCCAGAACAGGTCGAAACTGCTGTACGAAGGCACACCGGGTCGGGGCGTCGTCGGTGTGGTCACGCTGGTGGCCGAACGCATCGCATCGAGGAAATTCCATCGAAGACCAAGGCTCGCGGAAGAGGTGCTGTAGCCGAGCGTGGTGTTGACCCGCCATTTCGCCTGCGGCCCGAGTGGACCATTGACCGTACCCGCATAGTCCAGGAACGGCAGGGTATCGAGGCTGGCGATCTTGAAGCTGTTGACGTAGCTCCCCAGTATGTCGAGGCTGAGCGCGCTACCGCCTTCGCCCAGATCGAACCGCCAGTTGAGCTGGAAATCGACGCCATCGGTCTTGATCCCACCCGAATTCACGGGGCGGGTATCGAGCGATATGATCTGGCCGCCCGCAGAACGCATGATCTGCCGGCAGAACAGATTGGCCGGATCGAAATCGGGATTCGAACCGAGTTCGTTGAAACAGTTCCGGAGCGACGTCGCGGCGGGGATGAAGTTGATCGCGTTCCTGACCTCGACATTGTAATAATCGACCGTCAGCGTGAAGTTCCTGAAGGGACCGCTCTGCCATCTCGGCCGGAAGACCGCGCCGATGGTGAAAGTGTCCGCCTTTTCGGGCGTCAATGCTTCGTTCGATATCGTCGATCCCCCGACCTGGGGCACCGGGAAGCTGAAGCTGTCGACCAGCGACGCCGGCACACCCTGCGCGACGCACAACGTCCGAACCTTGGCGGCCTGGGAATTGCCCGCCGCCCGGAATGTAGAGGCGATGTCGCATGGATCGCCCTGGCCGAGCGCGGTGAAGCCGATGAACGGAGGATTGGCGACCGATCCGCCGAACAGCTCGCCGATATTGGGGGCGCGAATGGCGCGCTGGTAACCACCGCGCAGACGCAAGGCATCGACCACCTGCCAGCTGAGATCGGCCTTGTAGGTGTGCGCCCCACCCGTCGTATCATAGTCCGAATAGCGATAGGCGATGTTGAGCGAGAGTTCCTGGATCGCCGGAATATCTTTCAGCAACGGGATCAGCAGCTCGCCGAACATCTCCTTCACTTCGGTTTTCGCGTCGGTCGCGTTCGAGGGCGAAAGCGCGATCAGATCCGCCGTCGGCAGGCCGTTTTCGAGTACCGGATCGTTCCGGAATTCGAAGCCGTTCCGGCGATAGCCGGCACCAGCGGCGAAGCGCGCTTCGCCGGCGGGAAGCGTGAACAGCCTGCCCTGCAGGCTTGCTTCCACCGCGTCCTGGGTCAGCGACGAGAAGGACGGCGCGATACGGCTCGCAAAGGCGATACACTGCGCCGAAACCGGATTGTTGCCGAACGGGTTGAAACCGCCCGCGCACAGGCTGGCGCCGCCATCCGATGCGAACAGCAATCGTTCGAGCGCCTGGTACGAGACCGCACCGGAGATCGGCGCATCGATCTTGGTCTTGCCGTGCGATCCGTAGATTTCCCAGCTCATGTCCCCGGTCCCGAGCTTGCCGGTCAGGCCCGCCAGCAACTGATAGGTATCCGTCTTGCGATGCTGCGCGCGCGGACCGAAGACGGTGATCCCCTTGGTGATCGCGAAATTCGCGTTGGGTTGCGGGCGTGAGGCGAGCACGGTCTTGAGGTCCGCCGGAATGAACGGATTGGTTACCGGCACCACCAGGTCCCACACGTTGAAGCCGGCCAGCGTCAACGGGATCTTCAGCGTGGTCTCGGTCGAGGTGTAGAGCCCCTGGGCGAAAAAGCGCACATCGTCGGTGAGTTCGTAGGAAACCCGCCCGAATGCGCCGTAGCGCTTCAGCGCGGTGGAAAGCAGCTGGTTGGGATCCTGGTTGCTTGAAAAGACGAGCTGGTTGTTCGCGGTGTTCAGATAATAGCCGCTGTCGATGCCCGCGCCCCGATAGTTCCGTATCCCAGCGCTTTGCGTGAACAAGCTCCCGTCGGCATTGAAACTCAGGTTGGAACTGTTCGAAACGGTTCCGGGAACGCCATAGCGCGTGTTGAACAGGCTCGTCAGCACAGTCGAGGACGGCCGATTGCCGAAGGGAAGAAAATAGGGCGTCGCCAGATCGGCGGGCCCGACCGGCCCGGCGAGGCCAGGCTGATAGACACCCTCCGGCAAGATCGTCGTTCCGCCCAGTCCAGCGGCCGCAGTCCTGTCGAAATAGTCGCGCTGGCCAATCGATATGGCGGCGCGATCATAATAGCTCAGCGCCATGATGGCGGATCCCCTGCCGCCGGCGAATTTGGCGCCGGCCGTCAGGCTGGTATCGACGGTTCGCCCGTCGCCGCGTTCGGTGACGCCGACCTGCGACGCGAGTTCGATGCCGGTGAAATTGCGCTTGAGCTTGAAATTGGTGACGCCCGCGATCGCGTCGGACCCATAGACGGCCGAGGCACCACCGGTGATCACCTCCACCCCTTCGATCAGCGAGGCCGGAATCGAGCTGACGTCGATCTGGAGATTGGCGGCGGCCGGCTGCGCGCGACGGCCATCGAGCAGCACCAGGTTACGCGCGGATCCCAATCCGCGGAGATTTAGGGCGCCTTGCCCGACATTGCCGCCGATCAGCAATGCGGTCTGGAACTGGGTACCGCCCGGAGTGAACTGGGGCAGCCGCAACAGGCTCTGCTCGAGTTCGACCGCACCGGTATTTTCAAGCGCCTGCTCGTTCGTGGTCACGATCGGACTGTTCGAGGTCAGGTCACGCCGCGCGATCCGCGATCCCGTGACGACGATATCGGCGGCTTCGGGCGCGGCCGCATCGGATTGCGCGGCGACCGCATCCGAACCGTCCTGCGCGATAGCCTGACCGCCACCGAGAGTTGCCGTGATACACGTCGCCAGCAGCATTGCCCGTCGCGAAATGCGCATTCCCGTCTTCAAAGCCATTTGCCCCATCCCTCCCTGACTGCATGTTCGGCGTTTCGGCTCTCTACCCTGCGGACACAGACCGTTTCCGGCCGTTGATCGAGGTCCGCGAACAGGGGTGGAGGTGTGCCGAGTTCCGCTCTTGATTTAATGTATGCCGTATTATGCATACATTAAATGACGAGTCAATTGGCCGGAACCACATCCCGCACGAAGCAACGAAAGCCAGGAAACTCAGGGATTTTACGCGGTGACAGGTATGACGAGCGCCATGCATCGCCTGCACAACGCTCTCGGATCTTTCGATCGCCGGCAGCATGCGAACATGCTGCCGGCACACCATCGGCGAGCCGGACCAGCCCCGACTTCCGTTTCGATGCCGGGGGAATCGGCGACGCGATGCCGCCGCCGATCTATCCCGCGCGCGCCATCCGGTCGCGATCCTCGACGTCGAGCGCGGCGAGCGATGCGCCACGGGTTTCGCGCATATAGAGCGCCGCACCCAGGCTGACCGCGCCGGCGAACAGGATGTAGATCGCGATCGGCGTCCAGTCCTCATAGCTGCGCAGCAGCGCGGTGCCGATCAGGGGCGCCCAGGATCCGGCGACGATCGCCGTCGCCTGATAGCCGAGCGACACCCCCGAATAGCGCATCCGCGTCGGGAACATCTCCGCCATGACCGCGGGCTGCGCCGCGTACATCAGGCCATGGACCGCCAGCCCCAGGATGATCGCGGTCAGGATCTGGACGGTCTCGCCCGTGCCGAACATCGGAAAGGCGACGAACGGCCAGACCATCGTCAGCGCGGCGCCCAGCATATAGACGGGCCGTCGCCCCCAGCGATCCGCCGCCGCGCCGTAAAGCGGGATCAGCACGACATGCGCGATGTGCGCGAAGAACAGCAATGTCAGGATGCGGGTCGTGTCGACCTTGAGATGATTGAGATAGGTGATCGAGAAGGTGACCACCATATAATAGAGGATATTCTCGCCGAAGCGCAGGCCCATCGCAGTGAACACGCCGCGCGGATAACGGCGAAAGACCTCGGTCAGCCCATAGCCGGCATCGGCCTGCTGTTCGATCCGCGCCTTCGCCGCTTCGAAGATCGGCGAGTCCGTCACCTGGGTGCGGATATAATAGCCGATGCCGACGATGATCACCGACAGCCAGAAACCGACGCGCCAGCCCCAGGACAGGAACGCCTCTTCGGAAAGCGTCGCCGACAGGATCAGCAGCACGACGGTGGCGAGCAGATTGCCGAGCGGCACGCCGGCCTGGGGAAAACTGCCCCAGAAGGCGCGGCTGCGATTGGGGCTGTGCTCGGTCACCAGCAGCACCGCGCCACCCCATTCGCCGCCGAGCGCGAAGCCCTGGACGAAGCGCAGCAGCACCAGCAAGGCCGGCGCCCAATAGCCGATCGATGCGTAGACGGGCAGGCAGCCCATCAGGAAGGTCGAGACACCGATCAGCACCAGGCTGAACTGGAGCAGCGACTTGCGCCCGATCCGGTCGCCGATATGGCCGAAGACGATACCGCCCAGCGGCCGCGCGATGAAGCCGACGGCATAGGTGGCGAAGGCGGCGATGATCCCGTCCAGCTCGTTGCCCGAATTGGGGAAGAACAGCTTGCCGAACACCAGGGTGGCGGCAGTGCCATAGAGGAAGAATTCATACCATTCGACGACGGTGCCCGCCATCGACGCGCCGACCACTTTCTTGAGATAGGGCAGGTCCGCGGTTTCTTCGTGCTTCATGTTACCCGCTCCCCAAGCCGCCCCTTCAGCGCCGCTTCACCATCGGCAGCACCCGATCGAGCGGCAGCGCTTCGATCGTGCCGTTATGGCCCGCGACCGTCTTCGCCGTGAAGAGCGAATTGAGCACCGCTTCCTCGGTCGCCTCGGCGACGGCCTGGAACAGCGGCGACATGTCGTCGTTGGGAATGGTCTCGACCGATGCCGTCGCCGAACGGCGCTCGGGCGTGCGGCGCACCGCCTTATTGGTCGAAAAGGCGACGGCATAGTCGCCCGATCCGTTGGAGAAGCTCGAACCGGTGCGCGCGATACCGGCAAAGGCGCGTTCGGCGATACGGCGCAGATTGCGGTCGGACACCGGCGCATCGGTGGCGATGACGATCACCACCGATCCGTCGGCCTTGCGCTGCTCGATCTCGGTCTTGAAATCATATTGGCCGAGCCGGACGCCGACAGGCACGCCGGCAATGTTGAGTACACCGCCATAGTTGGACTGGACGAGTACGCCGACCGTCCAGCCGCCCAGCGATGCCGGCAGCTTGCGCGACGAGGTGCCGATGCCGCCCTTCCAGCCGAACGCGACGGTGCCAGTGCCGGCGCCGACCGCACCTTCCTCGACCGCACCGCCCTTCGCGGTCTCGATCGCGCGGCGCGCATCGGCCTTGGTGACGTGGCGGCCGCGTATGTCGTTGAGGTAACCGTCATTGGTTTCGCCGACCACGGCATTGACCGAGCGCACCTGTTCGTTGCCGGGCTGCGCCAATGTCCATTCGATCGCGCCCGCCGCCGCTTCCGCGACATTGAGCGTGTTGGTCAGCAGGATCGGCGTCTCGACCTCGCCGAGTTCGGCCACCTGCGTCGACCCCATGAACTTGCCGAAGGCATTTTCCGCGACAAAGCCGGCGGGCACCTTGTCCTGGAAGATGTTGCCGCCATGCGGCAGCACTGCGGTGACGCCGGTATGTATCTTCGTCCCCTCGACCAGCGTCACCTGCCCGACGCGCACGCCCTCGACATCGGTGATGCCGTTGAGCGGCCCGGGTTCGAGGATGCCGACCACGACACCCGCATCGCGGGCACGCGGCCCCGCCAGCGCCGTACCGCCGATCGCCATGGCCAGCACCATCGCCGCCGCTGTCGTCGCAAGTCCGTTCCTCACCCTGTTCCCCTCATTGCCGGTCCGTGGAACGCTTAACTGCGCCACCACGTTTGATCTTCATGCGCCCCTTAGCGGACGCGATCGATCCTTCGGAGTATAAATCGATGCTTTGGACAATTGCCGTCATCCTCCTGGTGCTCTGGCTGCTGGGCTTCGCCTTCCACGTCGCCGGCGGGCTGATCCATATCCTGCTGGTAATCGCGGTCATCGTGGGGCTGATCCAGCTCTTCACCGGCCGTCGCGTCGTCTAGCTTTTCGGGTGAGGCCGGGCTGCTTCACCATCGTCATTGCGAGCCCTTCGACTGCCTGCCAAGGCAGGCGCTCAGGATGAACTTCGATCCTACGGATCGAAGCGCGGCAATCCGGGGATGCGTCAACACTCTGGATTGCCTCGTCGCTACGCTCCTCGCAATGACGACAGATCGGGATAGCCCAGTTATTTTATCGTTTTGACCGCAAGAAGCGGAGAGTGTGCGGATCGCGCCGATGCCACTGTGTCTTCAAGAGAACTTCTGGAGATATATGATGAGCACCGACGATCGCCCCTTTGCGGGCGAAACCCTGAACTATGCTTCTATCGGAACGCCGCTCGGCATCGCATTGGTCGCGGCAAGCGAGCGTGGCGTCGCCGCCATCCTGATCGGCAGCGATCGCGCGCGCTTACTCCGCGACCTGCACGCGACACTCGGCGGCGCCACGCTGCTCGAGGACCCGACCGCACTGGCAGGGGCGCTGGATGCGGTGTCGGACCTGTTAGCCCACCCGGAAAAGGGCGCGGCCTTCGCGCTCGACCTGCGCGGATCGCCGCTCGAGCTCGCGGTATGGAAGGCGCTGCGCATGGTGCCGGGTGGCGATACGATCGGCTATGGCGAACTCGCTCGCTGGCTGAGCATTCCCGCCACCGCGCAGGAGGTCGGCGCCGCCTGCGCCGCCAATCGCGTTGCCGTGGCGGTGCCATGCCACCGCGTGGTCAAGGCCGATGGCGGCATTTCCGGCTATCGCTGGGGCGTCGAGCGCAAGCGGCGGCTGATCAATATGGAAGCCGTGGCGTGAACGAGGTTCAGGCGCGCGTCGATGCGATCGACTGGGAGAATGCGCGGACCGGGCTGGATGCGCAGGGCTGGGCGATGCTGCCCGGGCTGCTGAGCGAAGCCGAGTGCGACGCCACCGCTGCGCTCTATGCGCCGACCGACATCTTCCGCAGCCAGGTGGTCATGGCGCGGCATGGGTTCGGCCGGGGCGAATATCGCTATTTCGCCTATCCGCTGCCACCGCTGGTGCAGGACTTGCGAACGGCGCTTTATCCGCACCTCGCACCGATCGCCAATCGCTGGCACGAACGCATGGGGATCGAGGCGCGCTTCCCCGACGATCACGCCGATTTTCTCGGCCGCTGCCACGATGCGGGCCAGAGGCGGCCGACGCCGTTGCTGCTGCGCTATGGTGCGGGCGACTATAATTGCCTGCATCAGGATCTGTACGGCGCGCACGTCTTTCCGCTTCAGGCCGCGATCCTGCTGTCGCGGCCGGGCGCGGATTTCACGGGCGGCGAATTCGTGCTCACCGAACAGCGTCCAAGGATGCAGTCGCGGGCGGAAGTGGTGCCGCTGGGCAAGGGCGATGCGGTCGTCTTCGCGGTCAATGCCCGCCCGCGGGCCGGCACGCGCGGCGATTATCGCGCGATGCTGCGCCATGGGGTAAGCACGCTGCGGTCGGGCCATCGCCATACGCTGGGGATCATCTTCCACGATGCTGCATGATCTGTTCGCGCGCGATCGACTGGCCATCGCGCCCGGCGCAGTGCTGCTCGGCGGCTTCGCATGCGACGACGCGCAATGCCTGCTCGGTCATGTCGCCGATATCGCCGGGCAGGCGCCGTTCCGCCATATGGAGACGCCCGGCGGGCGCCGCATGTCGGTGGCGACGACGAGTTGCGGTGCGTTGGGCTGGACGAGCAGCGCGCGCGGCTATCGTTATGCCGCGCATGACCCGGAAAGCGGCGCCGCCTGGTCGGCGATGCCCGCGATCTTCGCCGATCTGGCCGGGCGTGCTGCCGCCGCCGCGGGCTTTCCCGGCTACGCACCCGACGCGTGCCTGATCAATCGCTATGCACCCGGCACACGCCTGACACTGCATCAGGATCGCAACGAAGCCGACATGACCGCGCCGATCGTCTCGATCTCGCTCGGCCTGTCCGCGACCTTTTTATGGGGCGGTGCGGAACGCCGTGATCGGCCGCGCCGGATTCCGCTGCACCATGGCGACGTGATGGTCTGGGGCGGCCCCGCACGCCTGAGCTTTCACGGCATCGACACGCTGCCGCGCGGCGAACATCCGTCGACGGGATCGTATCGTTACAATCTCAGCTTTCGCCAGACCGGGATCAGGCCCGATCCGCCAGCGCCGCGTTGATCGTGCCGGCCAGCGCAATATCACGGTCCGACACGCCATCGGCGTCATGCGTGGTCAGCCAGATATCGACGCGGTCGTGGACGTTGGACCATTCGGGATGATGGTCGGCGGCATCGGCGGCGATCGCGATCTGCGCCATGAAGCCGACCGCCAGCGTGCAGCTCGGGAAGCGGAGCCGGCGATACAGCGCATTGCGCGTGTCATCGAACGCCCAGCCGTCCAGGCCGGCCAACGCCTCGTTCCGCGCTTCCGTCGAAAGCGGCGTCATGCGTAGACCCTCAGCAGCGGCGCAGCCGCCTCGACGAACCGCTCGATATTCTCCTCGGTCAATCCGGCGACGTTGATACGGCCATTGCCCGCCATATAGATGCCGTGCATCTCGCGCAGCTCGGTCACCGCCTCGGGCGAGAAGGGCAGCAGCGCGAACATGCCGGTCTGGCGCACCGCGCCGGCGAACAGCGGATGGCTCTGCGCCAATTTCTCGCGCAGGCGAGAGATGCGGTCGCGCATCTCGTCGAGTTCGGCGTGCCAGAGCTGGACGAGGTCGGGACGCTCCAGGATGACGCGGACGATCGCGGCGCCATGATCGGGCGGCATCGACCACAGGCCGCGGGCGACCACCAGCATATTGTCGCGCGCGATCTGCGTCGCTTCGGCGGTCCGGCCCTGCACCCACAATGCGCCGACACGCTCGCGATACAGGCCGAAATTCTTGTCGCAGGAATAAGCGAGCAAAGCTTCGTCGCACGCGGCGAGCAGCTGGCGCGCCAGCCCCGCATCCTCTTCGAGCCCGCGGCCCAGCCCCTGATAGGCCAGGTCGATCAGCGGCACGAGCCCGCGGCGCGCGCACAGCTCGACCAGCGCCTCGGCCTGCCCCTCGTCCAGCTCGGCGCCGGTGGGATTGTGCGACGATCCGTGCACCAGCACGACATCGCCCGGCTCGGCGCCCTCCAGCGCGTTCATCATCGCACCGAATTCGATCCGCTGCGTTTCCGCGTCGAAAAAGGGATGAGGCAGGATTTCGAGCCCGGCGCCCGCGAAGATCGGCGCGTGATTGGGCCAGGTCGGCGTGCCCGTCCAGATGCGGGCACCGGGACGCGAACGCGCGACGAGCTCCGCGGCAAGCCGCAGCGCACCGGTTCCGCCGGGCGTCTGCACGCCGCCCCGCCGCGGCGATCCCGCCCCGTCTGCGCCGAACACGATCGGTTCGAGCAGTTCGACGAAGCGGACATCGCCTTCCGCGCCGAGATAGGATTTGCTCTCCTGCGTCTCGAGCAGGATGGCCTCGGCCGCCTTGACCGCCCTCAGCACGGGCGTGGCGCCGTCATCGTCGCGATAGATGCCGACGCCCAGATCGATCTTGCCGGGGCGCGGATCGTCACGGTGAAGCACGATCAGCCGCAACAGGCCGTCGGCGGGTTGGGGCGCGAGCCCCGAAAACAATGTGGTCATGCAGCGGACTCCAGACGCGAATGCGCATAGGCCTGAGTGCCATGCGTAAAGACGACGTCGTCCGCAAGCACATCGTCGGTCGCGAGATCGGGCGCGACGTCCGTCGCATCGGCGATCGCCGCATAGACCGGGGCGAAATCGGTCTCGAGCGTCTGGCGCAACAGATCCTCGAAGCTGTCGATCACGAAATAGGTCTGCTGATAATCGTCGATGCGATAATCTGTGCGCATCACGCGCTGCAAGTCGAAGCCGATCCGGTTGGGCGACGGATCGTCGAGCGCGAAGCGCGATTCGCCGAAGGACGAGACGATGCCCGCGCCGTAGAGCTTGAGCGCGTCGCCGTCGCGGATCAGGCCGAACTCGACGGTGTACCAATAGAGCCGCGCGAGCTGCTTGATCATGCCGAGCTTGGCCGCACGCAGCCCGCCCTCGCCATAGGCCTGCATATAATCGGCGAACACCGGATGCGCGAGCAGCGGCACATGGCCGAACACGTCGTGGAAGATATCGGGTTCCTGCAGATAATCGATCTGCTCGGGCGTGCGGATGAAACGGCCGGCCACGAAGCGCCGATTGGCAAGATGGTCGAAGAACACCTCGTCAGGGACGAGGCCGGGTACGGCCACCACCTGCCATCCGGTCGCCTTCATCAGCCGGTCCGACAATTCCTCGAAATCGGGAATGCCCGGCCGCGACATGCGCAGGATATCGAGCCCGTCGATAAAGGCCGGCACGACCCGCGACGGCAGCATCTCCGCCTGACGCGCGAAGAGCGTGTCCCACATCGCATGCTCGTCTGTTGTGTAAGACGACCAATTCTGCGGAACGGTCCAGTCCTCGGCGGAACCGGGAGGGCGAATGAGATCTGATCCAGCCATGATGCGATTATACACTAATTCCGCGAATTATGATTCCAGATTCGTCACTTTATGTGTGAATATTGAAGAGATACCGTTATATTTGCCGAATATATGAAAGAAACCTATCAGCCGGGTCGAGTCGATCGCCGGATGGTCGCGCTGGAGGCGCGGGCGTGCTTACCATAATGATTCCGGTGTGACACGCGGGATCGGCCACTCACTGCCTATATGGAAACACCCTTCACTGCACCGTTTCGGCCCAGCGATCGCGATAGGCGCGCAATGCCACGAACACCGCAGGATCGTCGGCATCCGGATCCAGCGCGGGATCGAGTTCGGCAAGTCGCCCCCGCAAGATGGGGCTCGCGCAGCGCAGGAACGGATTGATCCGCCGTTCCTCGGCCAGGGTCGTGAACCGCAGCCGTTCCGACGGCAGCGCCGCAACCTCGGCGGCAAGCGCACGGACATCGTCGTTGCCGGGCTCGACATGCGCCGCGAAACGCAGGTTGCGCACGAGATAGTCATGCCCGGGATAGACGATGGTCGCCCCATCCATCGGCCCGATCCTGCCGGTCAGGCTTTCGTAAAGCGTGGGCGCATGCCCGCCATAGCCGCAATTGCCCGCGCCGGCGGCGAACAGCGTGTCGCCGGAAATGAGGAAGGGCATCCCGCCATCCTCGCCGCTCAATGCGATATGCGCCATGGTGTGCCCTGGCGTCGCCAGCACCTTCAGCATCGCCGTCGTGCCGATCGCGATCTCGTCGCCGTCCGACAGCATCCGGTCGATCGGGAGGATCGTGCCCGCCGCGGCCAGCGGCGCCAGGATCTGCAGATCGTCCTCCGCCTTCATCGCGGCATTACGCCCGGCATGGTCCCAATGTTCGTGGGTGTTGACGATCGCGGTCAGCCGCAGACCGTTTGCGGCGACCGCCGCACGCACAGCTTCGTCGTCATAAGGATCGACCGACACCGCCTCGCGCGTTTCGGGGCAGAAGACGATATAGTGGAAATGATCGAAGCGGGTGCCCGGCCGAAGCGGCAGCACCGCCATCACCAGTCTCCGGAAGCAAGCGCGTCGCGCAGATTGTCGAAGAACAATGTGTAGTTCGCCTCCGACATGGCGCGCGCATCGTCCTCCGCCACATCGACCGGCACGAAGGTGGAGCGCGCGAGCAGCACCGATGCGTCGGGGCCGGCCGGAATCACCTTGGCGAACCCAAGATAGCCGGCAAAGGGCACGATATCGCCGGTATCGACGATCTCGAAGGTCATCTCCATCGCCTGCGGATCGAAATGGACGAGCTTTTCCTTCACCATGCCGTCGCCCAGATGCCCTTCGGTCCGCATGGTCCTGATCATGCCGAGCCCTTCCCCCTCGAACTCGATCGACGAGACGAAGCCGAGTTCGGCACGGCGCTGGCCATCCTCGGTGGCGAACAACCGCCAGAGACGATCGGCCGACGCCGCGAAGCGCGAAGCGCGTTCGATCGTGATCATTGCCCCTTGCCTCCCTTGGCGAGGACCGCGCCGCGCGCGCCCTTGTCCAGATCCCATTGCAGCCGCATCTTGTGGACCTTGAGCACCATCGCGGTTTCGACGGCGGCGATATCCGGCTGGCCGTAGCAATGGTCGATCAGGAAGGCGCGATAGTCTTCGTGCGATCGATGATAGGTCGCCAGGCCGATATCGAAACGGCCCAGCGTCATGATCAGGTAGAAGACTTCGGGCACCTCGCTCAGCCGCGCGATCAGCGCTTCGATGTCGGCGCCCGGTGCCGCGTTGATGAAGGTCTGCGCGTTGAAGGCATAGCCGAACGCCTCGGGCAGCGCCTCCGCCTGGATGGTGATGACATTGTCATCGATGAGCTGGCGGACGCGGTTGCGCACCGTCCCTTCCGACACGCCGACGGCAGCGGCGATGTTGGAATAGGGCATACGCCCGTCCTGCTGCAGCAGATTGATGATCCGGCTGTTCAGTTCATGCGTGTCGTCCACGCCGCTCGACCCGGCGATGGCGGATGGCCCTTCACCCCTGCGCCGCGCGCCGCCTCGTCCTTTTTCAGCCATTTCTTCGCTCCCTGGCGACTTTCGGATCCACAATGATCGACTAGCCGATATTGGAGGTTTCCGCAACATATTCGTCCATATTATGCGTATTCCTTATCATAACCGTCCATACAGTGATGAATCCTTATTGACTCGATCGGAATCGAGGCATATCCACAATGCAGCCCGGCAAACGGGCTTTCAGGAGATTGCCTTGACCCAGGTTGCGCCCAGATTCGCGGCCCGCTCGCTCGCGCCCCAGCCGGAAGGAACCGACGGCCTGTTCAGCCAGAGCTGGTTTCCGGTCTGCCGCTCGGACGAAGTCGTGGCCGATACGGTCCAGGGGTTCGACTTTCTCGGCGGACGCGTGATCGTCATCCGCGATGCCGACGGTCAGGCGCGCGTGCTGAGTGCCTATTGCCCGCATATGGGCGCCGATCTGTGCACCGGCGAAATGATCGACGGCACGGTCCGCTGCCCCTTTCATTTCTGGCGCTACGATGCCGAGGGCCGCTGCGTCGCGACGGGATCGGGCGATCCGACGCCGCCGACCGCGCGGCTCTTCGCCTTTCCCACGGCCGAACGTTACGGCTGCATCTTCGCCTTCAATGGCGAGACGCCGCTGTTCGACATTCCCGATTTCCCCGACGCGCCGAAAAATCTGATCTGGAAGACGGGCGAATATGATCGCGAGATGCCGGCCGATCCCTGGGTGATCTGCTGCAACACGCCCGACATGCAGCATATCCAGGTCGTCCACGGCATCAGTTTCGACAACGGCATGCCGCACGACCAGGTCGAATGGTCGCCGCATTCGATGGTCTACGAATTCGCGGGCACGATGCGCGACGGTTCGGCGATCAAATTCCGCGTCGGCATATTCGGCGCCAATATCTATTGGCAGGACGGCTATATCGACGGTCGCTGGTTCGGCTTCGTCGCGCCGATGGGACTACCCAGGCCCGGGCATTCGCGCCTGTTCTTCACCGTCGGCGTCGAGGATGACGGCAGCGATCCGGCAAGCGCACGCGCCTTCCTTGACGCCATGTACGCGCTCGAAGTCCATGTCGCGACCGAGGATCTGCCGATCATCGAGCATGCCCGCTTCAAGCCCGGCACGCTGACGCGCAGCGACCAGACGCTCGCGCGCTTCCTGCAATATCTGCGCGACTATCCGCGCGCCCATCCGTCGGCGGCATTCATCAGCTGACGACAGAGCATCGTGCGGAAAAGTGGGAACCGGTTTTCCGCAAAAACGAAGCGACAGCAAAAACCTATATCAAGGGAGACGATCATGAGGGGCGGCATCACCGACAACGATCTGACCGAAATCCTGGCCCTGTGCCCGCGTCTCTACGCGGCGGTCGGCTGGAATGCGGAGCAGGCACCCGACTGGCAGACTTTCCGCGACTGCTGCCACCCGCAGGCGATCCTGGCGCCGTTGAGCGCGGGTACCGCCGCGACGATCGCGATCGAAGATTTCATCGGCGCGATGACCGCCCAGCGCGCCTCCGGCGAGCTCACCGATTTCAGCGAGGTCGAACTGGGCCGTCATGTCGAGGCGTTCGGCAATGTCGCCAGCGTGCGCAGCAGCTTCGCCGCCGTCATGAACGGCGTCGAACGGCGCGGCGTGACCTTTGCGCAGATCGTCCGCCACGAGGGCCGCTGGCTGATCCATTCGGCGATCTGGGACAATGAGGCGGAAGACCGCCCGGTTCCCGCCGATCTCGCCTGACCGGCGAGCAATCACAGACATATTCAGGGAGGGATATCATGGGGAACGCAAATCGATCGCGGGGAACCGCCGGGCTGATCGCCATCACGCTCGCCACGGCATTCGGTGGGGCCGGCACCGCTTTTGCGCAGCAGGCGGCCGAAGCGAGCGGGGACGGCATCGCCGACATCGTCGTCACCGCGCGCAAACGCGAGGAGAATCTGCAGGAGATCCCGGATTCGATCACGGCATTCTCCGCCAGCACGATTTCGGAACGCCGGCTGGAACGGATCGACGACTTCCTGGCGCTCACATCCAATGTGCGCATCAACAATGACCAGGATACCGCGACCAACAATATCTCGATCCGCGGCCTGGGATCGAACCGCAACCAGGCGGCGGCCGTCGCCTTTTCGATCGACGGCGTCGTCCTGCCCGATTCCGACGCCTTCACCATGGATCTGTCCGACGTCGAGCGCGTCGAGATACTGAAAGGCCCGCAGGGCGCGCTGTACGGCAAGGGCGCGATCGCCGGCGCGATCAACATCACCACCAAGAAACCGACCAACGATTTCGAGGGCGAGGTCAAGGCCGGCTATGCCAGCGGCGATGCCTGGCGGGTGTTCGGCGCGCTGAGCGGACCGATCGTCGAGGACATCGTCCTGGCACGCGTCTCGATCTCGCACCGCGACGGCGACGGCACGATCGTCAATCGCCTCGACGGACGCGGTCTCGACCGCAATCGCCAGACCCGCGTCACCGGCCGGATGATCGTCAATCCCAGCCCCGATTTCAGCGTCGACCTGCGCGCGTCGCATACCAGGGAACTGGGTGGCGCCACCTGGTTCAGCCTGGTCAATGTGCTTGGCACCAGCGGCGGCGAAATCACCAGCGCGATGGCGCGCATCCGCCCCAATCTGGACGGAGAATCGATCACGCGGCGCAAAGTGACCGACCTGTCGATGACGCTCAATTACGACACTGCGATCGGCACGCTCACCTCGATCAGCGCCTATGACAAGATCGACGTCTACTTCAATCAGGACCTCGACATCTCACCCTTCCCGATGGTGCCGACCGCCGCGCAGGACCGGGTGACCAAGAGCTTCAGCCAGGAAGTGCGGCTGACCTCTCCGGGCGACCAGCCGCTGCGCTATATCGCCGGCGCCTATTACCAGCATTCGAAGCGCGACATCGACACCTTCGCCGAACTCGATTTCTGCCTGTTCGTCGCCAGCTGCTTCAGCGGTCCCGCCGGCGGTTTCGTCTCGGGCGGCGTCATTCCGGCGGTGCTTGCCGACAATCGCATCACCTTCAAGCAATATGCGCTGTTCGGCCAGATCAACTACGACATCATGGACACGCTCGAGCTGACCGCGGCGCTGCGCTACGACACCAACAAGGCGCGGATCGACGATTATCAGTCGTCGCTCGTCGATCGCGACACCTTCTCGAAGCTGCAGCCCAAAGTCTCGCTCGCCTACAAGCCGACCGACGCGCTGACGCTGTACGGAACCTATTCGCAGGGCTTCAAGAGCGGCAGCTTCAACCCCGCATCGGCCGGCCCCGCCTTTCCGCGCGTCATCGGCCAGGAAAGCTCGCGCAACTACGAGATCGGCGCGAAGACGAGCTGGCTCGACCGGCGCCTGATCTTCAATGCCACGGCCTTCTACACCGAGCATCTCAATCCGCAGATCTTCCAGCTCGACGCCGCGACGCTGACCCAGGGCTCGCTCAACGCGCGGCGATCGGAGATCAAGGGGTTCGAGCTGGAGCTGAACGCGCGCCCGGCGCGCGGCGTCGATCTCAACGCCTCGTTCGGGTACATCGACGCGAAGATCAAGGATTTCAACGGCACCGCAGCCTATGTCGGCCAGCAGCTTCCCAACGCGCCCAAATTCACGCTGAACATCGGCGCGCAATATCGCCATCCATTGACCGATACGATCGAAGGGCGCGTGCGGCTCGATTTCGCCGCGGTCGGACGGCAATCCTTCCAGGATTTCCAGCTGCCCTCCAGCCCCGACGTCTATCTGTTCCAGAAAAGCTACGGCACGCTCGACGCGACATTGGGGCTGGACGGCACCAACTGGAGCGCGACGGTCTTCGTCAAGAATCTGACCAAGCGGCATTACGCCACCTCGGCCTTCTCGCGATACATCTTCGCGGCCGGTTTCGTCCCGCTCAATGCCGATGCCGTTCAGATCGACACCGGCCGGATCTTCGGCGGCGAACTCAGCTTCAGATTCTGATCGGGGACAGGCAATGACAATCGACCGGCAAAGCTTCCATCTGTCGCCCGAGGGGGAAAAGGCGTTCGGCTATGCCCAGGCCGTCCGGATCGGCGACCGGCTGCACATCTCCGGATCGCTGAGCGTGGACGGCACTTTCGCGCCGCTCCACGCCGGTGACATGGCCGCGCAGATCGGGCAGGTCTATGACATTGTCCGCCGCACGCTCGCGGCGTTCGACGCGGGGCCCGCCAATGTCGTTTCCGAACGGATCTTCGTGACCGACATGGATGCCTTCCTCGCCGCCAATGGCACGCGCATCGCGGTCTATGCCGGCTGTGACCTGCCCGCGACCACCGCAGTCGAGGTACGCCGCCTCGCCTTTCCCGAATGCATGATCGAAATCGAGATCATGGCAGCGCTTTGAATTCGGAGACCCCAATGCCCAGCGATATCGCCGATCCGTCCACTTGCCCCATCCATGTCGAACGCTCGGTCGCGCTTGCGGCCGACGCCGATACAGTGTGGGCCGTGGTCGGCGATCTCGCCGACACCACGATCACCGAGGGGCTGGCCGAGCGCGTCGAGGTGGACGGCAGCGGGGCCGGCGCCGTCCGCCGCTTCTTCCTGCCCGGCGGGATCAGCATCGCTGAACGGATCGAGCACTTCGAGCCCGCCGAGCGCAGCTATGCCTATCGCATCTTCGACTATGGCCCGCTGCCCTTCACCGATTATCTCGGCCGCGCACAGGTGGTTGCGGCGGGACCGGACGGCGCGCTGCTGACCTGGTCGGCGGCCGCAGCACCACTGGACAGTGCCGGCGACGTCGCGCGCGCAATGATCGAGGCCAATATCGATCATGCGCTGTCGGCGCTGGCGCGGCGCTTCGGCACGGCGACACCGCTTTGACCGCGCCGGTCTGGACCGTCGGCGCCGACCGGCCCGTCTACCCCGCGCTTCGCGGCGAGGTGATCGCGGACGCCGTCATCATCGGCGCAGGCTATTCGGGCCTGATCGCGGCGATGGAGGCGCAAGCGGTCGGGCTGTCGGTGGTAGTGCTGGAAGCGGAACAGCCCGGCGCCGGCGCATCGGGCGTCAATGCCGGGCATTTCGCGCCGATGATCATGCCGGGAACGAGTCCGGAAAAAGTCCGCACGACGCTGGGCGAAGCGCGCGCGAAGCGCTGGCTCGGCCTGATCGCCGGGTCGGGCCGCTGGCTGACCGACTGTATCGACCGCCACGCCATCGCCTGCGACCTGAGAAGCGGCTATCTCTGCGTCGCGCGATCGGATCGCAGCGTGGAGCGGATACGCGCGGGCTTCGCCGCCTGGACCGAGCATGGCGGTTCGTTCGAGACGGTGGATCGCGCGACGCTGGACGCGCAAATCAATTCCGCGCGCTATGCCGGCGGTGTCCGGCTTGCCGAAGGCGGCACGCTCAACCCGCTCGCCCTGGCGGCGGGCCTGGCGCATGCGGCGACGCAGGCCGGCATCCGCATTTTCGGCGACAGCCGTGCCTTGTCCGCCACGCGTGACGGCGACGCCTGGATCCTCGCCACGGCCCGGGGGACGGTGCGCGCGCGGCGGATGCTGGTGGCGACGGGCGCCGCGCATCTGCCCTTCTCGTCGTTGCGCGGCATGACCTATCGCATGGCGGCCGCCATCGCCGCGACCGATCCGCTCGCCGATCGAGGCGCCGCGATGTTCCCGCAAGGCGGCGCCATGGTCGACCTCGACGACAAGGCGGTCTTCAGCCCCGGCATCGACAGCGCCGGCCGCCTGGTCGGCAGCATGCTGTGCGGACGCGGGGAGCCGTCATTGCCGCGCAGCGCGAAGCCGCTGCTGCGCCGGCTGGGACGCGCCTTTCCCGATGCCGAGCAGCCACGCTTCACACGCCTGTCCTGGGGCGAGATGACGATATCGGCCAACGGCCTGCCACGCATCCTGCGCTTCGGCGACGAAGCCTGGTCCGTCACCGGCTGCAACGGCTTTGGCCTGACCCACGGCATCGCGGCGGCGCGCGAGGCGGCGAAGCTGTTGAGCGGCGCATCGCCCGACACGCTCGCCCTGCCCGTCACGCCGCCTAAGCCGCTCAAGGGGCATCGCTTCGTGGCCTTCACGCTGCGATCGATGGTGGCGCCGGCGCTCAATCGCTTCGGCTGATCCGGCTGGTTATAGATAGACGGTCGGCGTCGAGCCCCGGCCGAGCAGGCACAATGACGGGCGGGCACCGCGCGTATATTGCAGCCTGCCGATCCGTATGACGCTGATATGACCGAGCTTGCGCGATCCGAGCCGGCGATGCGAGAGGATCGAGGGGATGTTGTAATCGGCGATGCTGCTCATCGTGCAGTCCAGCCCCTCCTTGCGCAGCCAGGTCTTCATCGCGCCCCATATGGCGGAGAAGCCGCGACCCATCCTTTTGTCCTCGCGCAGCCACATGCCCGTATCCCACGCAGCATTGTTTGGCAGCAGATAGCGGACATGCATGTCGCCTTCGTCATGCACGCGCTTTCCCATCCAGGTCACGCCGATCAGTTCGTCATGCCGGTCGAAGATACCGATACATTCCAGCCCGCGCGCAAAGCGTTCGGCCTGCGCCTCGGGTCCGATGTCGATGCTGTGTCCGGCGAGTGCGGCCTGATCGAGATCGCGACACGAATAGCCGCGCGGCATGTCGGGAATCCGGTGGATCGGCACCGCGATCAGCTTGTAGCGATGATAGGAGATATGCGGGAGCTTGGTGCAGAAATAGGCGAGCCCGTACGACGCCATGCCCACCATGCCGAGCACCTTGAACGACAACATGCTCGGCATTCGATCCCCCCGACCGCCCACGACGCATCGGAAGGCTTATCAGCATCGCGTCCGGCTGTTCAACCCGGTGAGGGTCAGGCCAGCCGATAGGGTGCGGGATCGCCGATCTCGTCGACAAGCTGCGCACGCGCCTGCGCGCGGCTGGCATCGAACAGGCGCTGCAGCATGGGCGGATCGACGGTGGTGCACTGCGCCGCAATGCGATCGATAATCGCGGCGTCGCCATGAAGCGCGATCTGCGAGATCAGATCCGCCGCGTCGATCCCGCAATCGAGTTGCGGGGCCAGCAGCTTCATCGTCCGTGCGCGCAGGCGGAATTCGAACTCGGCGAGCCGCGCGGATTCGACTTCCTGCTTCTTCAACAATGCGCCGCGCAGATCCCAGACCAAATCGTGCCTCCGCCACACGCATCAGCTTATTTGCTGGCAACCTTCGTATAGGGCACGAACTTGCCCAGCCCGACAAAGCCGGACGAGAATTGCGTGCCGCGATCGAGCAGGTGCACCGTATCCAGGCTGCAAAGCTGCGAGCTGTAGGTCTTGGTCACCAATATGTCGTCGCGATCGAGCGAGGATTGACCGATATCGGGCCGGTTGACGTACAGCCTGTTGCCGCTCGTCCGGTAGACGATCGCCGTCCGGTCGATGATCTCGCTCGACTGGATGTCGCGCAGATTGATGCAGTCGACGGGCTTGCCGGCAACGCGGCCATCGAGCGCCTTGGCAAGGCGCGCCTCAGCCTTGGCCGTCGCAGCGGGCGACGCAGCCTGTGCGGGAAGGGCGGCAGCGAGCAGCGCCGCGCCGATCGAGACCGTGATGGGAATACGCATAGCTTTCACCTCATGCTGAGTCTGTCGAAATCCGTATCACATCGAAACTGAACTGGTGATGAGCGTATCCGATAATACGCCGATCCCTTGTCGCGGCCAGTCCCGACGTCTCGAATTCGAATGTGCCCATCCGTAAGTTCGAGGGCGTCGAAACAATGACGGCACCATGCGTTCCAAACCGCACTACCAGTTCCGCATCGCGGAACGGTTTGCGCAATGCTGCCCGGGCATCGATTGCGTGCGCAGGGCTCGACAAGTCTCGACAGGATCGCCCCGACGGATCATGAGTGCCGGCATGAAATGGCCCGCTCCCTTCCTCGCGCTGCTCGCGCTCACCGGTTGCGCCGCAGCCGATTCCAATCCGCCCACCGCATCGGCGCCGGCCGCCGAGGCGACCGTCAATCGCCAGATCTTCGCCGCGACCGCGCATCCGATGGCGACCGAAGCCGCGCTTGCGGTGTTGCGCCGCGGCGGCACCGCGGTCGACGCCGCGATCGCGGCACAGGCGATGCTGTCATTGGTCGAGCCGCAAAGCTCGGGCCTGGGCGGCGGCGCCTTCATGACCTATTTCTCGGCGAAAGACGGCCGCGTCACTGTCTATAATGGGCGCGAGACCGCGCCGATGGGCGCATCGCCGCGCATGTTCCTGGGCGCGGACGGCAAGCCGCTCGATCGCGGTGCCGCGATCACCGGCGGGATCGCGACGGGCGTGCCCGGTGTCGTCCGCATGCTCAAGCTCGCGCATGACGAACAGGGCAAGCTGCCCTGGAACAGTCTGTTCGCCGATGCCGAGCGTGCCGCCGATCAGGGTTTCCCCGTGTCGCCGCGCCTCGGCCGTTTCGCGCAGGGCGGCCGCTATCCCCAGGCTGCACAGCCCGATGTCGTCGCCTATTTCACCAAGCCCGACGGCAGCCGCTACCAGACCGGCGAGATGCTGAAGAACCCGGCCTTTGCCGATTTCCTCCGCCGCCTCGCCGCGCAAGGCCCCGACGCGCTCTATACGGGCAAGACGGCGGCGGCGATCGTGGCGAAGACCACCAGCGGCTCACTGCCCGGGACGATGACGCTCAAGGACATCGCCGATTATCGCGCGGTCAGGCGCGAGCCGCTGTGCGGGCCCTATCGCATGATCCTGGTCTGCGTGCCGCCGCCGCCGTCGAGCGGCGTCGGCCTGCTCCAGCTGCTCGCCATCCTCGAACGCACCGATATCGCCGATCGCGGCCCCGCCGATCCGCAGGCCTGGTATCTCTTCGCCGAAGCCAGCCGCGTCATGTACGCCGATCGCGACGCCTGGGTCGGCGATGTGGCCGACGTGCCGGTCAAGGGCCTGCTCGATCCCATCTATGTCGCAAGCCGCGCCGCGCTGATCGGTCCGAAGGCGGGTCCGCCGCCCGCCGCCGGCACCCCGCCCGGCGCCAAGGCGCCGAAGCGCGACGCCACGGTCGAGCCCGGCGGCACCTCGCATTTCGTCATTGTCGACAAATGGGGCAATGCCGTCTCGATGACGACCACGGTCGAATCGATCTTCGGATCGGGCCGGATGGTCGACGGCTTCTTCCTCAACAACCAGATGACCGATTTCTCGTTCATCCCCGAGGGCCCCAATGCGGTCGGCCCCGGCAAGCGGCCGCGCTCGTCGATGACGCCGGCGATCCTGCTCGACGGAAAAGGCCATCTGGCCGGCGCGATCGGATCGCCCGGCGGCAATTCGATCCTCGCCTATGTCGGCAAGGCGACGCTAGGCGCGCTCGGCTGGAAATTGCCGATGGCGGACGCGATCGCCCTGCCCAACATCGTCGCACGCGGCCCGAACTTCAACGCTGAAGCCGACAAGTTCGCGCCCGGCGTGGTCGACGGCCTTTACGCGCGCGGCGTCGACGTGCGCGGTGCCAGCGGCGAGGAATCGGGACTGCACGGCTTCCTCGTCACCCCCAATGGCTATGTCGGCGGGGCAGATCCCCGCCGCGACGGCAACTCGGTCACGGAGCCCGTACAATGAGCACGCTCACCCCTTTCCACCTCGCCTTTCCCGTCGACGATCTCGATGCCGCGCGCCATTTCTACGGCAATGTGCTCGGCTGTCCCGAGGGCCGCAGCAGCGATCGCTGGATCGATTTCGACCTGTTCGGCCATCAGATCGTCACGCACCTGACCGACGCGCCGCGCGCCAAGCCGACAGGCAATGGCGTCGACGGGCATCACGTGCCGGTGCCGCACTTCGGCGTGGTGCTGACACCCGAGGCATGGGACGCGCTCGCCGCGCGGGTGAAGGCCCATGATATCGCTTTCGTCATCGAGCCCTATACCCGCTTCAAGGGCGAAACCGGCGAGCAGTCGACGATGTTCTTCCTCGATCCGGCGGGCAATGCGCTCGAATTCAAGGCGTTCGCGGATATGGAGCAACTCTTCGCGGCTTAACCGCCCGCCGCGTTCATGGCCCGGCCGGTCGTACGCTATACCCAATGATGGATTCCCAATCGCGCGGCGATGGTGTTGATGGACGCGGGCAAAAGGAGTTTTCGGCTCTTGTATTCGCGTATCAGGGCGTTCGTTACCAAGTCGACCGGCATCATCGGGCTGTTGGCGCTTGGCGCCTGTGCCTCGGCGATCGTTCCGCCGCCCCGCAACCAGGCGCCCCGTACTGAATCGCCGCGCGCACAACCGCCCCGATCGCAGCCGCCGCGCAGCCAGCCTCGCACACCGGCCCCAGTGCCGCGTTCGCCCACGCCGCTGCCGCCCGCCGCCGCACCGATCCAGCGGCCCAGCGCCCCCCCCCCCGCCCCCCCCCTCCACGCAT
>NZ_JBYSZM010000019.1:0-123394 GCF_058787155.1 Sphingobium sp. FW305-3-2-15-F-TSA7
CCCTTTCCCCAGCCCCCGGTTGCGCTGATGCAGCCGCCGGCGAAACGCGACTTCCTCTCGCCGACGCGCTGATCGCATCCGAACAAGCCGAGCGTCTTGTCGCGCTGCAGGCCTGGGTAAAGGCGCAGGTGGCTGTGGATATGAATGGGGCGAAGACGGTAGTGATCGATCCCGAGGATTGAGGCGCTGCAGAAATGGCGACGCCACTTTAACATGGATCGATTGCCACGGCGCCCGACTTGGCCTCTATGCTGCGCGCGATTGGAGTGCGCGTTATGGCCGACAATGATGAACCGGAAGAGATCGGCAAGCTGCTCGAGACGCCCGGTCTGGCCGATGCGCTGGAAAGCGATCGTTTCAAGCAGTTTCTCGATCATGTGCCCGTTGCGATCGCGGTGTCGGAACTCCGTCCGTCGGAACGGATTGCCTATGCCAATATGGAATTCGAGCGGCTGACCGGCCAGGCCGCCGCCGCAGTGGAGGGGCGCGACTGGACGATGCTGCCCGGTGTCGCGGCGGCGGCGGGCGACGATCGCCGCCTGAGCGAGGTGGTGGAGGCCGATGAGGAGTATCTTGGCTGCTTCGTGATCGAGCGCGGTGATGGCGCGGTGGACATCGATGCCTGGTCCAACACGATCGAGGATGACGATGGCCGCCCGATGTTCCGGCTGGTCGCGCTGGCGCAGATCGGCCAGCCGCGCGCGGATGCGGAGAGCCAGGCACTGCGCGAAAAGGATGTGCTGCTGCGCGAATTGCAGCATCGTGTGAAGAACAACCTGCAGATGATCACCGCACTGATCCGCATGGAAGCGCGCAATGTGGGGGACGAGGCGACGGGCAAGCGCTTCGACCGGCTCGCCGGACGGATCACCGCGCTGTCGCTTCTCTACGACACCATGTCGACCGAGGGGCTGGAGGGGACGATCGATCTGGGCGTCTATCTCAGTCAAATCGCCTCGGCCGTGATGCAGGCGCACGCGACGGAGGGCATTCGCCTCGACCTGCTCGTCGATACATGGCCGGTGTCGATCAATGTGGCGATGCCCGCCGGGCTGGTGGTCAACGAACTGCTCACCAACGCGCTCAAACATGCCTTTGCGGGCCGCGACGGCGGGACGATCCGGCTCCATAGCCTGATCGACGATGGCGGCTGCCGCGTCACCGTGTCCGACGACGGTATCGGCCTGCCCGAGGGCACGAGCTGGCCTAGATCGGGCAAGCTCGGCGCCGTCATCGTCCAATCGCTCAAGCAGAATGCCGGGGCGCGGGTGACGGTGGCATCGGAGGCTGGGCGGGGGGTGTCGGTATCGATCTTCTTCGCTCAGGAAGCCGCCGCGCCGGCAACAGGCCAGGGTTTAATCTAGGATCACCTCCCGAATTGCCATTCCCGCTTTCGCGGAAATGACATGATATTGAGTCGATCCGCCTGAGCTCAGACTAGGTCAGAAGCTACGGCTGCCGTCCGCTCATACGGCAATTTCGGCGCAGACCTCAGCAGCGTCCAGTCCGGTCAGTTCGCGATAGCGCTCCGGATCGGTCGCGCCTTCGCTATTGATCGCCAGGATCCGGGCATCGGGGCCGAGGCGGAGCGCGGCGCGGCGTTCCGCATCGTCGGCGATGCGGATGAGGCCGGCCAGCCCCGCGCCGCCGCTTTCGCCCGCGACGATCGCGGGATCGCCACCCGCAGGCCGGGCCAGCCGGTTCATCGCCGACACGGCATCGTCCTCCCCGACCGTCATGAACGCGTCGGCCACACGGGAGAGGACGCGCCACGCCAGCGGCGAAGGGTCGTAACATTCGAGCATCGCCATCACCGTGGGCTCGCCATGGGCGATCTTGACGGGATGGCCGGCGCGTGCGGTTTCGAAGAGGCAGGCGGCCCGATCGGGCTCGACGACGATGACGGTCGGGCGTCCCTCGCCAAGCACGAGCGCAAGATGGCCCGCGACCGCGGCGGCGAGGCCGCCGACGCCGGCCTGGACGAAGACATGGGTGGGCGGCGCGGGCAGCGCCTCGATCGCCTCGCGCACCATCGCGGTATAGCCCTGCATCACCAGGCCGGGGATGCGCTCATAGCCGGGCCAGGAAGTGTCGGAAACGATGATCCAGCCGCGTTCCGTCGCGACGCGCGCGGCCTCGGTGACGGAGTCGTCATAGGTGCCGGGCACGCGGATGATCTCCGCACCGAAGCGGGCGATGGCGGCGACGCGCGCGTCGCTGACGCGTTCATGGACGAAGATCACGCAACGCGCGCCGATCAGTTCCGCGCCCTGCGCCACCGAGCGCCCGTGATTGCCGTCGGTCGCGCAGGCGATGGTGAGCGTGGCCGCGACCGCGCGGACCGGGCCGGAGCGCATCTGGTCATAGCCGACCGGGCGGCCGAAGACGCGGCCCGCTTCCTCCAGGACCAGCCGGATCACCGCATAGGCGCCGCCGAGCGCCTTGAAGCTGCCTAGGCCGAGGCGGGGGCCTTCATCCTTGATCTGGATCGCGGCGACGCCGAGCTGGTCGGCGAGGGCGGGCATGGCGTGGAGTGGGGTCGGCCGATGATCGGGGCGGTGTGTCAGATGTTCGGCAACCTCGGCGGCCGCCGCGCCGTCCAGTGTTGCGGCGTCGCGCGGATCGAGTGCCGCGCCGTGATCGGGGTGGCTGTTCAGGATAAGCATGCGAGCGAGTCTTTCGTAGGGATTGGGCGTTGGGATCAGGGGAGTTGCAGGCGCTGTCGGGCGATCGTCGCCAGCCAGAGGGCGCCGTTCGGCAGGATCTCGTCGTTGAAATCATAGCCGGCATTGTGGAGCGGCAAGGAGTCGGCGCCATTGCCGATAAAGCCGAAACAGCCGGGCACGCGCTCCAGGAAGCGCGCGAAATCCTCCGACGCAGTGATCGGCGCGCAGGCGCCCGCGACATTGTCGGCGCCGAACACGGTTTCCGCGGCGCGGACGGCGGCGGCAGTGGCGGCCGGATCGTTGATCAGCGCGACGAACTCGCGGCTATAGGTCACTTCTGCGGTGCAGCCGTGCGCTGCGGCGATGCCCGCGACGATGCGGCGCATCTCGGCCTCGATCATCGCACTCACCTCGGCGCGAAAGCTACGCGCATCGCCTAGGATGCGCGCCTCGCCTGGCAGCACGTTGCGCGTGCCATCGGTCACGATCTCGGTGGCGGAGACCACGGCGATATCGGTGGGGCTCAACCGGCGCGAAACGATGGTCTGGAGCGCGAGCACCGTGGCGCAGGCGGCGACCATCACCTCACGCCCCGCCTGTGGCCGCGACGCATGGCCGCCCACGCCGCTCAGTACGATCTCGAAATTATCCTCGGCGGACATGGCGGGGCCGGCGGTGGTCTCGAACCGGCCGGCGGCGATGCCCGGCATATTGTGCAGACCGTAAATCTCGTCGAAGGGGAAGCGTTCGAGCAGACCGTCATCGAGCATGGCGAGCGCGCCACGCCCCCATTCCTCCGCAGGCTGGAAGATCAGCCGGACCACGCCGTCAAAGCCGCCATCCTCGACGAGCATCCGTGCCGCGCCGAGCAGCATCGCGCTGTGCCCGTCATGGCCGCAGGCATGCATGACGCCCTGATTGCACGAGGCATGGGGGCGATCGCCACGCTCGGTGATGCGCAGCGCGTCCATATCGGCGCGTAGCGCGACCGCACGATTGCCGCCCCCCGCCCGGAGCGTCGCGACGACACCGGTGCCGCCGACGCCCTCCACGACATCGGCGATGCCGAAGCCGCGAAGCGTTTCCGCGACGAAGGCGGCGGTGCGCCGTTCCTCGAAGCCCATTTCGGGATGCGCGTGCAGCGCGTGGCGCCAGGCGATCATGTCGCGGGCGCGGATCTCGTGCATTGGGTCGGTCATCGGTCGGGCCTCGTCGATGCAGCGGGGTTGGTGAGCGAATAGTTCAAAAACGATGAGCGATGTGCTGAATTTGGCGGGTGCATTTGCAAGTTTCGCTCGTATTGTTCCCGATCTCCGTTTGTCCCGAGCGGCAATTTTGAAACGGAAATTTTGAAAGCAATCATGGTTCCAGACTCCTTCGATCGCGCCATCCTGACCCTGTTGCAGCGGGACAATCGCATGCCGCAACGGCTGATCGCGGAGCAGGTCGGCCTGTCCGCGCCCGCGGTGCAGCGCCGGATCCAGCGGCTCGAGGCGAGCGGCGTCATCGCCGCCAATGTCGCGATCGTCGATCCCGCGGCGCTCGGCCGGCCGCTCACCATCCTGGTCGAGGTGGAAGTGGAAAGCGAGCGCGCCGACCGCATCGACGATCTCAAGCGTCGTTTCCTCGACGCGCCCGAAGTGCAGCAATGCTATTATGTCACTGGCGAAGTCGATTTCATGCTGGTCGTCACCGTACCGACCATGGCGGATTATGAGGAGATGACCCGGCGCCTGTTCTTCGCCGACGAGAATGTCCGCAAGTTCCGCACCTTCGTGACGATGGACCGGGTGAAGACGGGAATGCGCGTTCCGGTGTGAGGGTGCTTGCGCGCGCCGCGCTCATGCGATCTACCTGCGTGCCATAACGAACCGACCGGGGAGGGGCGGAGATGGCATTGATGGGGGCGGCCTCGAAACCGGGGCTGCAAAAGCGGCATATCGTGGTGCTGATGTGCGCGCTCGCGACGTTCATCTGCTATATCGACCGGGTCAACATCTCGGTCGCGATCATTCCGATGGCCGAGGATTTCGGCTGGTCCGGCACCACCAAGGGTCTGGTGCTTTCCTCCTTCTTCATCGGGTACATGGCCGCGATGATCCCGACCGGCTGGCTTGCCAACCGGGTCGGCGGGCGGTTGCTGCTGGGCGGCGCGCTCGTCGCCTGGTCGGCCTTCACTTTCCTCACCCCTATCGCGGCGTCCTTGTCCTTCGCCGCGCTGATCGCGACACGCATCCTGATGGGCGTAGGGGAAGCTGCGAGCTTTCCCGCGATCTACAATCTGCTCGCGCGCTGGATGCCGGGCCCGGAAAAGTCGCGCGCCGCCGCGATCAATCTCACCGGCATTCCGATGGGTACGATCTTCGCATTGCTCGTCACCGGCTGGCTGGTCGAGCATCATGGCTGGCAGAGTGTGTTCTATGCCTTTGGCGGGCTGGGGCTTGTCTTCGCGGTTTTCTGGTTCCGGCTGATCCATGCGCGGCCCGCGCTGCATCCAACGATCAGTGCGGAGGAACGCGCGCTGCTCGCCCCGATCGAGGCGGAAACCGGCACGGTGCGCCAGCCGATCCCCTGGCGCCTGCTGCTCTCGCACAAGGCGGTGTGGGCGCTGATCATCAATCATTTCTGCAACAACTGGACGCTCTATCTGATGCTCGCCTGGCTGCCGAGCTATTTCCGCGACGTACAGCATATGTCGGTTGCCGGATCGGGGCTGTTCGCGATCGGCCCGTGGATCAGCCAGTTCGTCATCGGCAATGCCGCCGCGGTCGTCGCCGACAAGATGATCGCGCGCGGTGCCGACGTGACCAATGTGCGCCGGCTGATGCAATGCGGCGGGCTGGTCGGCAGTGCCGGCTTCTTCTTGCTCGCGCTCACCGCGACCACCCCGGCGATGGCGCTGTTCTGCATGTGCGGCGCGCTCGGCGTCGGCGCGCTCACTTTCGCCGGTTTCGCGGTCAACCATCTCGACATCGCGCCGCGCCATGCCGATGTGCTCTGGGGGATCACCAACACCGCCGGCACATTGCCCGGCATCATCGGCGTCGCGGCGACCGGGCTGCTGCTCGACCTGACCGGCGGCTATACCGCCACCTTCATCCTCGCCGCGGGAGTCAATCTGGTCGGCGCCGCGATCTGGCTGGCGTGGGGAACCGGACGGAAGATCATCGACTGATCGAGCGTAGACGGGGCGGCAGATTAACAGACTTAATGGTATGTTTGTAAAACATGCCGGCGCGGGCTATCTCGGTCGCGACGGAGATAGCAAGCCAGATGCCCAAACGATCCGATGCATATATGGCCGAGCGCCGCCGCCATATATTGGACGCGCTGGAGCGGTGCGTGAAGCGCGACGGCTGGGATCGCGCGACCATCGACGAGGTCGCGCGCGAAGCCGATCTCAGCAAGGGCGCGGTCTATGTCCACTTCGACAGCAAGCGCGCGTTGCTGATCGGGCTGGTCCGGCGCGATCTTGCGGCAGCGGAGGTGCTGTCCGGGATCGAGACCATCGCGCAGCTTCGCGCCGATATGCGTGAAGGGTTGGGCCAGCTTGCGCGGCGCGAGGGCTGGCGCGTGGTGGCCGGCGCGCTGGAAACGCAGATCGACGGCGTGCGCGATCCCGAAATCCGCGAGGAGATGGTGGCCGGCGCCGATCGCGTGATCGCGCTTCTCGGCCAGGTCGTTCAGCGGCTTTGCCCCGATCTCGATCCGGCGACCGCGCGGTTGCGCGCGATCGGACTGCTGACCTTCATGAACGGCATCAACACGCTGCGCGGTTTTTGCGACAGCCTGACCAAGGCCGACATCCATGCGCTGATCGATCGGCAGCTGGATATGCTGACGGCGTGAAGCGCTGGGACTGATGCCCGCAACCGACCTTCTGTAAAAATACTCGCGGGTCTGCTATTGACAGGCTCGCGGCGCTCTGGTCCATGGCTGTATTGGTCCGGCATCGACCGGACCTGGGCTGCTTATGGCCCGGATACAGGCAGGCGCCACGCGCCGCATGGGGGAATGGATGAGATATAGCCGATATGGATTCGCCGCCGCGTCGATGGCCGCGATCGTCGCCATGGCCGCGCCGGCGGCCGCCGCGGATACCAAGGCGGTCGCCGCCGCGATCGATCGCGCCGCGAACGAGGCGGTGGCGCAGGGGCAGAGCCCCGGATTGCAGGTCGCGGTGTTTCGGGATGGTGCGCCCGTGCTGGTCAAGGGCTATGGCTCGGCGGATCTCGAGCTCGGCGTGCCCGTTACCAACGACAAGATATTCCGGATCGGATCGGTGACCAAGCAGTTCACCGCGGTCGCGCTGCTGAAATTGCAGGAGGAGGGGAAGCTCTCGCTCGACGACAAATTGTCGCGCTATTTCCCCGATTTTCCGCGCGCGAACGATATCACGCTGGCGCAGATGCTGCACCACACCTCCGGCCTGTTCAACTATACCGCACTGCCCGATTATTTCGTGAAGGACGGGCTGCTGCACCGCTCCACGGCGGAGATGGTCGCCTTTTTCGCGGCGATGCCCAAGCTGATGGATTTCGAGCCGGGCACCAGCTGGAACTACAGCAACACCGCCTATTTCATGCTTGGCGCCGTACTGGAGAAGGTCGAGGGCAAGCCGCTGGCGGCCGTGCTCAAGGATCGCTTCTTCACACCCTTGGGCATGACCAGGACCGCGCTCGACGACGAGACCGATATCGTACCGGGCCGTGTCGAGGGTTATGCCAGCGACGGCGTCGGCAAGTTCAAAAATGCCGGTTTCATCTCGATGACGGTGCCCGGCGGCGGCGGCGCGATGCGATCGACGGCAAGTGATCTCGTGCGCTGGAACGCGGCGCTGTTCGGCGGCGAGCTGCTGACGCCCGCATCCTTCGCGGCGATGACCACGCCGGGCAAACTCACCAACGGCCAGACCAGCGGCACCGTGATCGGGAAGATCGAAGGCATGCCCAAGGTGGAATATGGCTATGGCCTGATGATCTCCACCCTCGACGGGCACAGGAAGGTCGATCATGGCGGTGGCATCAACGGCTTCAACGCCTCGCTCTCCGAATTTCCGCAGGATCGGGTGACTGTTGTCGTGCTGTCCAATACGATCGGCAAGGATGTCGGCGCCGCCAAGGTCGCCGCGCGGATCGAGCGGATCGCACTGGGCCTGCCGCCGGCGCCCTGACCGGCAGACCTTCGTCATGATGGCGGGGGCGGGGCGGCGACGGTGGCTCCGTCCCCGCTTCACTCTCCATCAAGATAATCGTGCGAAACCAGCGTCGTTCCGGATCCGATGCTTGTGCAGTCGCGCAAGATGAGCGACGTACCGGAAGGCAGATTGGGCGGAGCACGGAACTGGATAAGCGCCTGTGCACTGGCTGCTTCTTCGAGCACTCTCCTCACGGGGTGCGGCGAAAAGACGTCCAATCCGGCGCCGCCCGACTCGTTGCGCCCGTCACGCTCGAGGAACGGTCCTCGACGATCCGGCTACCGGTCGGCATTCCGCTGAGCCTGCTCGAACAGGCGATCAATGCCGAAGTGCCGACGTTGCTCCACCGGATCGACGAACCGGAACAGACCTGCATCAAGACCAAGAGCCGGCTGATTCCCGACATTATCGTGCCGGCTGGTCGGCAGCGTGCGGCGCGGCCCCATCCGCGTTTCGGGCGCCGGCGGGATGTACCACCAAATTGAAGCCTTCACCGGACGCTGGTGGTACGAAGTGGCTGGTGACGCAATCGAATTGCGCGCCGGTGATCGCGAAGGCATGGTCCCCGGCGGCGTTCTGCGCATGCAGTTGCGCTTTTCAGATCTGGTCAAGGACGTCCAGCCAATGGAGCCGGTGAGGGGCCGCCTCCCATGCAATGCTAATCATGATGGGAGCGTTACTCCCATCAGGGGGACGGTGCTGATCGACCCGATATTCGCAATGGAGCGCCGGCATTGTTGCGGCGCGAGGGTATTGCATCCGGAATGGTGCCGAACGTTCGTTGCGGAGAGGCGACTGCCCCCGCATTGATGCGCAATTCGCCATCATTGGAGATTCGATTGTGACAAAATGGTTTTGTGGCGTCGTTGCGTCCGTTCTTATCGTGCCCGCCCCGGCTTTCGCGCAATCGCTTACGCTTGAGCAAGTTGCGCGACGACTCGAAGCGCTCGAGCGGGAGAATGCCGCGTTGCGCCAGGATCTCGCCCGCCTGTTGGCACGAACCGCCGATGCTGGCCTTCCAGAACACGATGCTGCCGCGTCATCAGCGGTGCCGCAGGCAGCAGCGGCGGTGCCGTTAGGTCGCGTGTCTGCGACAGCGGCAGCCGCTAAGGTTCGAGCATGGGATGGCGCCTATCTCGGTATCAACGTCGGGCTGGCTGAAGCCCTTTACACCTATCACTCACTCGACATCTCGCCCGGTGGGAATGCGAAGGCGAGTGGTATTGCGTTCGGTGCCCAACTCGGGCGTCGCTGGCAATCAGGGGCGGTTGTCACGGGCGTTGAACTGGAGGCTTCTTTTCCGCAGGGCCAGAATGCGGGTCTGTTGCCAGGCAACGCTTCGCCGATCCCGTTCGACACGCGGATCACCGGCCGCGTAAAGGGGCAGCTGGGCTTCGCTACCGACCATGTTCTTGCCTATGGCACGGTCGGACTCCAGCTGTCGAATGTCCGCTTTGGCAACGCGAAGGTTCCGCCCGCGACGGGGTTGGCCTTTCGTGAAGGGAATGCCGCTGGTTTTCTCTTCGGCCTGGGCCTTGCCACGCGCCTGTCCGACGAGCTGTCTATCGAAATCGAAGCGACTCAGGCCGATCTGGGCCTGTTACCCGGTACGAACACGGTCAGTGGCCGGAGTAGGGCAGTGGCTCTCCGCCTGAGCCAGAAATTGCTCTAGCTTTGGCGATAACCTGGCGGTTCGCGGGGCTAGTCCGGCGGTTGAGGCTTTTTCCTATATCCTTCCCGTCAATGGGGGAGGGCATGAGCCATTCGCCGTGTCCGCTTCCGATGGACTTGCCGGCCGTTTCACCATGTTCATGGCGATGCTGGCTGGAGAAGATATGATGGCTCCCCGTCTGTATTTACCTCGCCGTCGCAGCAGTCATCGCGCTGATCGCATTCGGAATCAGCCAGTAGTACCGGGCCTTCGTCGCTTTCGTGACGTTGGCAACTACGCTGTGGACGGCATAGGCCGCACCGTCACAACTGACCGGCAGCTAAGCCCTCTGCCGAATCATCGCGCCAAACATATCCGGAATGGCGGCCACCGGCGTTATGCGCTTGCCAGTGCGTTGCCGTCGCCATAGCAATCGCGCAGTCCTCCCTTCGAACGACGGAACGCCATGCGCACCCTGCCAATCGCACTCGCCGCCATCCTGCTCGGCACTACCCCGCTCTCCGCCAAGCCCGCCCCCAAGCCCGACGACAAGACCCAGGTGCTGCGCATCGTCGATGAGGGGACCAACCATTCGCAGGTGATGCAGACCGCGCAGCATCTGACCGACGTGATCGGGCCGCGCATGACCAATTCGCCGGGCATGCGAAAAGCCGAGGAGTGGACGCAGCAGAAGTTCCGCGAATGGAACCTGGCCAATGTCCATAAGGAAGGTTTCCAGTTCGGCCGGGGCTGGTGGATCGAGAAGTCGAGCGTCCGGATGGTCACGCCGCGCCCGATCCAGCTTGCCGCGATCCCGATTGCCTGGACGCCCGCGACCAAGGGTTTGCTCGTCGCGCCGATCGTCGTCGCGCCGATGCGCAAGCCCGAGCATTTCGAGAAATGGCGTGGCAAGCTGGCGGGCAAGATCGTGCTCGTCTCGATGCCGGGCGAGGGCTCGGACACCGAAAAGGCGCCGTTCCAGCGGCTGAGCGACGCTGATCTCGCTAAGCTCGATACCCATGAACAGCCAAGCTGGGATCCCGCAAAGCTGGCGCAGTGGATGAAGCAGGGGCGTTTCGAGCGCGAACTCGCCGACTTCCTCGCGAGCGAGGGCGCGGTCGCTTATGCCAAGCGCTCTCGCGGCGAAGGCAAGCTGCTTCATGGCGAAGGCTATTTCCACCGCGTCGGGGAAACCCCGGCCATTCCCGGCGTCGAGATCGCGGCTGAGGATTATCGCCGCCTCGCCCGCCTCGCGCTGTCCGGCACCGCGCCGACGCTGGAGATCGAAAGCAACGTCCATTTCGACGACAGTGATCCGCAGGCGTACAACATCATCGCCGATATTCCGGGCAGCGATCCCGGCGCGGCCTATGTCATGGCGGGCGCGCATCTCGATAGCTGGGCGGCCGGCGACGGCGCTGCCGACAATGCCGCCGGATCGGCGATGGTGATGGAAGCGGCGCGGATCATCGCGGCGATGGGGGTGAAGCCCAGGCGCACGATCCGCTTCGCTTTGTGGTCCGGCGAGGAACAGGGGCTGTATGGCAGCATCGCCTATATCGAGAAATATCTGGCGAAGCGCCCTGCGCCCGAACGCCCGCTGAGCGCCGATGAGCATTATGTCAGCTGGGCGACGCGTTTTCCGATCACGCCGATGCCTGGCTACAAGGATCTTTCGGCCTATTTCAACATCGACAATGGCTCGGGCAAGCTGCGCGGCATCTATGCCGAGAACAATATGGCGGCGGTGCCGATCTTCCGCGAATGGCTTGCTCCCTTTGCGTCGATGGGTGCTTCGACCGTTGCGATCCAGAAGACCGAGGGGACCGATCATCAGTTCATGCAGTCGGTCGGGGTTCCGGGGTTCCAGTTCATCCAGGATCCGCTCGATTACGAAACCCGCGTCCATCACACCCAGCTCGATACCTATGATCATATGCGGGCGGAGGATATGCGGCAGGGCGCGATCATCCTGGCATCCTTCCTGCTCAACGCGGCGAACGCCGACACGCCGTTCCCACGCGGTCCGATGCCGACCCAGCCGGCGGTGACCAATCCCTTCTCCTATCCCGATCCGGACCAATAGGAGAACCCGGCCTAGGACCGACCAGGGAGATCGCCATGTCGCGCCGGATTGCCGTCACGTTCCTGATCGCCGCCGCGCTGGCCGCCGGGCCGGCCCCGGCCGCCGGCGATCGCGCCTTCGATGCGGCGCTGGGCGATTTCCGCAAGCTGCATCGCGCCGAGATGCAGCGGTCGGGCATCGTGGGCAGCAGCTTCTATGTCGTGCGCGACGGCCGCACCGTCGTTGCCGATCATCTGGGTGAGCAGGATGCCGACGCGCATGTCCCCGTCGATGCGCAGACCATCTACCACTGGGCGTCGATCACCAAGACGATGACGGGGATTGCGATCATGCAACTGCGCGATCGTGGGCTGCTGACGCTCGACGATCCGATCGTCCAATATGTGCCGGAGCTTGCCGCGGTGCATAACCCGTTCGGTGACACCAAAGCGATCACGCTGCGCCAGCTGATGAGCCACAGCGCGGGCTTCGGCGGAGCGACATGGCCCTGGCGCGATCATGAGTGGCAGCCGTTCGAGCCGAAAGGCTGGGCGCAGCTCGTGGCGATGTTGCCCTATACCGAGGTCAAATTCCGTCCGGGCACGCGGTTCAGCTATTCCAATCCCGGCATCGTCTATCTCGGCCAGGTGATCGAGCGGCTCTCGGGCGAGGATTACGAAGTCTATGTCGACAAGAATATCCTGAAGCCGCTGGGCATGCATGCCAGCTATTTCGATCGCACGCCGCCGCACCTGCTGCCGCACCGGTCGCACAGCTATCATATCCGCGACGGCAAGCGTGTCGCCGCGCCGTTCGACGCCGATACCGGCGTGACCGTGTCGAATGGCGGGCTCAACGCGCCGCTCCCCGATATGGCGAGATATGTCGCCTTCCTGCTCGGCGATCCGGCGCGTGCACACGATTACGATCTTGTCCTCAAGCGATCCTCGATCGAGGAGATGTGGCGGCCGCAGATCGCGGCGGGCGACGATTTCAGCCAGGGGCGGATGGCAGCGACCACGCAGAGTGGCCTGTCCTTCTTCGTCGATCGGGGGCGGGCGGTGCGCTTTATCGGCCATAATGGCGACCAGAACGGCTTTCGCGCCTATCTCAGCCTTTGCCCCGATCAGCATGCCGGCAGCCTGCTGGCGTTCAACACCGAAACGCGTGGCGTGCAGAACAGCCCCGCCAACCGAGCCACCGCCGAATCACGCATCGCGCTGGCGACCGACGCGCTGTGCGAGGCGCTGGCAAAGCCGACGGGCCAGAGCGATTTGTAGTTCGATGGAATCATCGATCGACTCGAACCGCAGACCAGCGAAGCTGAAATCGCGGTTAGAGCAGCCGATCTGATGCGATCAGATCGTGAACTGCTCTAGGTCTGATCGGTGGGCTTTGCGCGCGGGCCCGAGCGATAGCCGGGGTGAACGTTGCGGATGAGCTGCTGCTGATCGGCGATGCGTTGCAGCAGCGCCGCCAGCACATCCTGTTCCTCGTCCGATAACGCCTGAAGCAGCGCCGCCTGATGCGCGCGCGCGATCCGGCCGACCTCCGTGGCGAGCGCGTCGCCGGCAGCGGTCAAATGGAGCGCATGCCGGCGCCGATCGGTGTCGTGCTGACGGCGCTCGACCAGCCCGCGCGCTTCCAGCGTGTCGAGCAGCAGCACGATGCGGCTCGGCAGCGTATCCAGCGCCGTTGCAAGCTCGCGCTGGGTCAAGCCCGGCACGGATGCGAGCATGCGGAACAATCCGGCATGGGCCGGGATCAGATCCAGCACGGCCAGCCGAGCGGCGAATTGGGATGCGGCATGCGCGCCGAGCTGCGCGAGCAGGAATGCGACTGTCCGTCGTCCGCCTGTTTCCGTGCCTTTGTTTTCAGCCACGCTCTGCTCCTTGAAAGTCGATATTGTTCATCATATGAATCGTTCATCGAATGAATGATTCGATTATAGATCCATATGAGGACAATGCCTATGCCCACCCACGCCGAGACTGCCGGGACATATCGTCAGGCGGGCCCACCCTTGTGGTTGCCCGCGACGATCTTTGCCCTGCTATTCTGTGCCGGGCTTGCTCTGCTCATGCGTGGCTCCCCCGCATTCCCGGGGCCGGACGTGAACGACGCGGCGATTTTGGAATTTATGCGGGCGCGTTCGGATGCGGTGCGACTCTGCGCCGCGCTCCAGTTCGGCGCGGGCGTCCCGCTCGGCATCTTGACGGCGGGGCTGGTCGCACGACTGCGCTTCCTGGGTGTCGATGCGGTCGGCCCGTCGATCGCGCTGTTTGGTGGTTTCGCGGCGGCGATCGCGATGATGATTGCGGCGTCGATCCTGTGGGCGCTGTCCTTTGTCGGCGGCGATGTGAGCGGTGCGGGCGCGCTTTTCCGCCTGTCCTTCGCGCTTGGCGGGCCGGGTTTCTCGGTGCCGTTCGGCCTGCTGATCGCCGGCATCGCCATTCCCTGCGCCATAATGAAGCTGGTCCCGCGCTGGCTGGCCGGGGCCGGGCTGCTGCTGGCGCTGCTGGGCGAACTCAGTTGGCTGACCCTGTTCGACCTCCGTTTCCTGCCGCTCGTCCCGCTGACCCGATTCCCCGGATTTTCATGGCTGATCCTGGTCGCGATCCTGCTTCCGGCAACCCGCGCCAATGCATCCGCCCAGACTGGAGTTTGACATGATCGAAGAGATATCGCGCCCTCCACTCGCGGGCAGGACCGCGCTCATCATCGGCGCGAGCCGGGGGATCGGATCGGCGACCGCGCGGCTGCTTGCCGGGGCGGGGGCGCAGGTCATGCTGGCCGCGCGCGACGCGAAGGCGCTGGAGGCGGTGGTCGATGCGATCCGCGCCGATGGCCTGATCGCGCAGTTCCGCACCGTCGACGCGGGCGACGAAGCCTCTGTCGCCGATCTGGTGCGCGAGACGGTCGCCGCCTTTGGCCGGCTGGATCTCGCGTTCAACAACGCCACCGACGCCTCAGTCCCACGGCCGCTCGCCGACATGTCCGTCGCCGATTTCGACCGCGCGATCCGGATCAACATCCGCGGCACCTTTCTGGGCATGAAGTATCAGATCTCCGCGATGATCGACTCCGGGGGCGGCTCGATCGTCAACATGGCCTCGCTCGCGGGCGTCCGGGGCGTCGCCAATCTGGCGGGCTATGTGACGGGCAAGGCGGGCATCATCGCGCTCACCAAGGTCGCGGCGCTGGACTATGCGGATCGCGGCATCCGCGTGAACGTGCTCGCCCCCGGACCGATCCTCACTCATCATCTCGAAGCGGCGGGGGAACAGGCGCGGGCTCAGGCCGCTTTGGCGACGCCGATGCGCCGGATCGGAACCGAGGATGAAGTTGCGCGCGCCGTGCTCTGGCTGGGATCGGACGCCAGCAGCTTCGTCACCGGCGTGACACTGCCTGTCGATGGCGGGCAATTGGCGGGCATGAAGCCCGAACATATGTATCGCCAGCCCCAGGCCGATCATGGCTGATTGGTCTATATGCGAGGAATCGCCGCATGCTGAAGGATGATCGATGAACGCCGCCGACCTGCAGACCTATTATACCCGCATCGGCTGGGACGGCGCGGCTCTGGCGCCGTTCGACCGATTGCGAACGCTGATCGCGCATCATATCGCGCATATCCCGTTCGAAGCCGTCGACGTGCTGCTGGGCCGCGCCATCGATCTCGATCCCGCGACATTGTTCGACAAGCTCGTCCACAGGCGGCGCGGGGGCTATTGTTTCGAACAGAACAGCCTGTTCCGGCGGATCCTTCGTGCACAGGGCTTCGATGCCGAGGCGCTGATCGGCCGCGTGCTGTGGATGTTGCCGCCCGGCGATCCACCGCGCGCCTGGACGCATATGGCGTTGCGCGTTCGGATCGACGATGCCGATCACCTCGTCGATGTCGGCTTCGGCAGTTGCGTGCCGCCCTGGCCGCTGCGCTTCGACACGACCGAACCGCAGGAGACCGCACATGAGACGTTCAGGCTGACGCCGACGGTCGAAGGCCATCTGCTCGAGGCGTTGATCGACGGCGAATGGGCGCGCGTCTATGAAGTGGCGCGGGTTGCGGTTGACGACGCTCGGCTCAGCCGGGCGAATGATCAGGTCTGGTCTGACGCGAGCGCGCATTTCCGCCACCGCCTGATGATCGCGAAGACCACGTCGGAGGCTCGCCATGTCCTGCTTGAGAACCGGCTGACCGTCCGGAAACCGAGGGCGCCGCCCGAGCGGACTTTCCTCACCAGGGACGCGTTACGCGCTACGCTCGAAAACCGCTTCGGCCTGAGCGACGGCATCGACTGGCCGGCGCTGCTCGATCGCGTCGATTTTCAGGCGGAGACGGCCGCGGGCTGATCCGTTAAGGCACGGCCCGGCGTCGTCAGGCTGCGCTGGCCGAGCAATGCCGTGACCACGGCGACGATGCCCGCCGCGATCGACACCCAGAAACCCTGGCTCGCGCCAAAGGCGTCGATGACCCGGCCCGAGGCGAAGGCGCCGACCGCCATGCCGATGCCGATACCCGTCGTCACCCAGGTGATGCCCTCGGTCAGTCGGGCAGGGGGCACCAGCCGTTCGATCAGTCCGAACGCCGTGATGAAGGTGGGGGAGACCGCGGCACCACTGGCGAACAAGGCGAGTGCGAGCATCGGAATATTGCCGACGAACAGCAGCGGCACGGTGGTCGCCGCCGCGATGGCAATGGCGATCGCGAACTGACGCGATAACGGCATTTTCAGCTTGAGCGCGCCATAGACCAGTCCGACGAACAGCGAGCCGACGGCATAGCCGCCCAGCACCAGGCTGGCCGCCGCCGCATTGCCGAATTCGGCGGTCAGCGCGATCACTGTCACTTCCGCCGTGCCGAAGATCGCACCGACCGCGACCAGCGCGAAGGCCAGAATCTGTACGGGGCGCAGCGCGATGGCCGGGGCACCATCGCCTTTGGTCGCCGGCTGTACGCTGGGTTCGGTACCCTTTTGCAGGATGAAGGCGGTGGAGCCGATGGCGAGGAACAGCGTCGAGGCGAGCGGACCGGCCTCGGGGAACAGCGAAACGCTGAGGCCGACCGACAGCGACGATCCGGCGATATAGACCAGTTCGTCGGCGACCGATTCGAAGGCGAAAGCGGTATTGAGCTTCGGCGTGCCCCGGTACAGCGCGGTCCAGCGCGCGCGGACCATCGCCGGCATGCTCGGCATAGTGGCGGCGACCAATGCGAAGACGAACAACAACCAGTCCGGTCCGCCGAAATGCGTCGCGGCGATCAGGCCGGAAAAGCCTGCCACCGACAGCGCCGCCGCCGGGGGCAGGACTCGGCCCTGTCCCAGCCGATCGACCAGTCGCGAGATTTGCGGCGCAAGCAGTGCGTTGGTGAGCGCGAAGGCGGCGGCGACCGCGCCGGCGAGCCCATAGGCACCGCGCGTCTGCGACAGCATGGCGACGATGCCGATCGTCGCCATCGCGATCGGCAGGCGGGCGACGAAACCCGCCGCGGCAAAGCCCTTGGCGCCCGGCGCCCGGAATATCTCGCCATAGGGGTTGGCCATCGCACGCTCCTCGACTTCGATACGGAATCATTCATATACGTAGCGTATGTGAATGCAGCTAGTGACATACGCAGCGTATGTCAATATATATACGTCTCGCATGTGAAGAAGGCGGGACAGATGGCACGCAGACCCCGGACGGAAATGATCGCGGAAACCCGCGCGAAGCTGCTGGCGGCGGCGCGCGCGGCATTCGGCTCCGTCGGCTATGCCGATGCGTCGATGGACGATTTCACCGCCGAAGCCGGGCTGACGCGCGGCGCGCTCTATCATCATTTCGGCGACAAGAAGGGGCTGCTCCAGGCGGTGATCGCGCAGATCGACGCGGAGATGTCCGAACGCCTGCGCATCATCGCCGCCAGCGCACCCGATCCCTGGCAAGGCTTTGTCGACGAGAATATCGCTTATATCGAAATGGCGGTGGAGCCGGAGATCCGCCGTATCGTCATGCGCGACGGTCCGGCGGTGCTCGGCGATCCATCGACCTGGCCGTCACAGACCGAATGCATCCGATCGATGACCGCCAGCCTCGAACGGCTGAAGGCGGAGGGCTATATCATCGATGTCGATCCCGAGGGCGTCGCCCGTCTGCTCAGCGGTGCCGGGCTGCACGCTGCGCAATGGATCGCCAATGCCGACGACCCGGCGGCGACATCGAAGCGCGCGGTACAGGCGTTCAGGACGCTGCTCGACGGGCTTTTGATCGCGGGCGCGAAACCAGCGTGACCTTGGTTGCATGGCGGGGCGTTGCGAAAGGCCCGATCCTCACGGATCGGGCCTTCCAAGTTCATTGTCAGATCACTGTCCGCGACACTTCATACCATGTGCCACCGGCCCCGAAATTATTGGCCAGTGTCAGCGTATCCTCATAGGTGGCCGAGAAATCGGTGCTTCCGCTCAGCCTGATATTGCCGACGCCGTTTTTGACGGTGCGCGCCTGGCCGAAGACGATGGTGATCACGCGCTGATAATCGCCCTCCTGTGCGGCGATCGAAGTCAGGTCGGTGCTGCCGGTCATCGTCACGACACGTGCGCCATAGGGAAGCGTCAGCGTGCCGCCGGGGCTGATGGCGGCATAGCCCATGCGGTTGTCGCTGTTCTCGTAGATGACGGGGACGGTCGACTGCACGTTGACCAGCGGCCGTCCGGATCCCAGGCAGTTGCGGATGATGACCCGGCTGTTCGCATTGCTGTTGGTCACGTTGATTTCGGTCGAACCGCCGGTATTGCCGGAAAACTGACAGCTATCGATGACCCATGTCGTCGCTTCGCCGCCGCCAAGGGCGATCGGCTGTCCGGGCAGGTTCCTGAACACGCAGCCATGGATCACCGATGTCACGTTCGAGGCATCGATCCCCTGCATCGTGGTGGATTGCGTATAACCAGACAACGTCTTGCTGCCGTCGAAAATGCACGAATGCACAGACATGACATTGCCGATGCCCGTACCGTATTTGATGCCCGCACCGCGCAAATTCCGGAACGAGATGCCGTTGAACGCGAATTCGCCCGCGCTGCAGGAAATGAACACGGCATGGCTTGAGGCGAATTGCTCGTTCTGGAGGAAGGATCCGCCATTGACGCGGATATTCTTCATATTGTCGCCATCGAGAAGAAGGCCGTAAATCTCGAAATACTCATGCTGATTTCCGTTCAGCTGAATATCGTGAGCGCCATCGATCAAGGAGACCTGCTGGTTGGTGAGATAGAATATATTGTTGGAGGCCAGGATATTGGCGCCGTTGATCACGAGTCCGTTAAGCCCGTCGTCAAAGGTGCAACTGGTGACGAAGCCGTCGCCGCCCGATGCCTTGATGCCGATGCCCGGGCTTGAGAAGAAAACGTCGGTGATGGTCCAGCCTGCGCAATTATTGGTGTCGATGTTCGCGGCACTGTCGGGACCGCCGAGCGTCGTAAAATCGCGGACGCACACCGAGTCACCGCTGGAATCGTCGGTGCCGTCCGATTTCTCGCCAAGCTTGATGATCGGATTGCTGTTGGCGGTGCGGCTGGAAACATCGATCCACGACGATCCCACGCCGGCGCCGGTCAACGTCTGACCCTTGCGAACGAACAGCGGCACATTGCCGGCGCCCAGAATTGTCGTGCCGTCGGCCAGATGGATGGCCCGTCGCAGTGACGCGCTATAGATATCGGCAGCGCCGGTCGCCAGATTGCTCGCCACCGTCGTATCGGTGACGCCATCTACGATCGCGCCGAAATCCTTGACGTGGACGGTGTCGCGATCCTTATCCTGCTGGGTGCGATTGACCGCCCCGGCCTGGGACGCGATGAAGCCGATACCGGCCGATCCGTTGCTCGGGATCGTCGTCCGCACCCAGACCTTGGTATTGTCGCTTGTCGATCGGATGTAGTTGGTCTTGCCGGTGTCGGCCGCCACCTGCGCCGTGAAACTGGCATAATCCCGGATCGTGAAGGTGCCGGCCTTGCCCGCTTCGGCGAGAATCGCGGACAGGTCGGTCGTATTCGCGGCTTCGAGTGCCGCCGTGGTTGCATAGGTACCGCTGAGTGCCATCAGAATCTCCTTTGTGAACGGAACAAAGGAGGAACATTTGAAATCCTACATTGCAAGCACAAGGGCAGGTCGTGCGCGAATTGCACGCCCGGGCTCAGGGGGCGGCGAAATAGGCCGAGGGCGTCACCCCGAACATGCGCTTGAACAGCGCGATGAAGGCGCTGACGCTGTCATAACCGAGGTCGAGCGCGACGGTGGTGACCGGAACATCCTCCGCCAGCATTTCCAGCGCCCGCATCAGCCGCGCGCGCTGCCGCCACGCGGTATAGCTATAGCCGGTTTCCGCGACGAAGCGCCGGCTCAGCGTGCGTTCGGAAATCCCGGCCCATGCCGCCCATGCGACCATTTCGCGCCGGTCGCCGGGATCGTCGAGCAGCGCGCGTACGATCAGCACGAGGCGGGGATCTTGTGGCATCGGCAGGCCGAAGGGTTCGACGGGGGTGGCGCTCAACTCATCGAGGATGACCATCGCGATGCGCCATTGCCCCTCATCCATATCCGGCCCCCGCCAGCCGGAGGCGCGGATCACTGCTTCGCGCAAAAGGCCCGACGCCCGCATCGTGCAGGGACGGTCGGGCAGGTTCGCGCAAGCCGATCGCGCGACATAACAGCCCCATCCCTCATGCGCGCCGTGCATATAGCCGTAATGCGGCTGATCGGGCGGAAGCCAGACCGCATGGTCGGCGGGGACGACCCATGCACCCGCATCGGTGCCGATGGTGAGCAGGCCTCGCCGCAGTCCCGACAGCTGGCCACGGGCATGGCTGTGCAGTCCCAGCTCGCGCCGTTCAGCCGGTGTTTCGTAGATCGCGACGACAATCGGATCGTTGGGATCGCGTTCGGCGAGCGCGAATTTCTCCTCCAGCATGGCGGCTACTCGCAATTGATTGGCTGCTATAGCTTAGCGCCGCCGTACGGGTCCGGCTATCATCCTGATCGACAGGAGATGTCCATGACCCGGCCAACCCCCAATCCCACTGCCCCCGATCTCGACCAGCTCTACGATCCGCCGATGGAGCATGTTCAAAAAGCGGTGCGGCAGGAACTGATTTCCTTCCATGAGGATTATCTCCGGCGGGCGACTTTCTTCTGCCTCGCGACCGGTCGCGACGCCGGGCTGGACGCATCGCCGCGCGGCGGGCCGCCGGGTTTCGTGCGGGTGCTCGATCCCAAGACGGTGGCCTTTGCGGACTGGCCGGGGAACAACCGCATCGAATCGATGCGCAATCTGGTGGTCGACGACCGGCTGGGCATGCTGTTCCTGTTCCCCGGCCTCGACGTCTTCATGCGCATCAACGGGCATGGCCGGATCACCGACGATGCGGCGCTGTGCGCGACGCTCGCCGAGGGCAGCAAGATCCCCAAGACCGCGATCGTCGTGGCGGTGGACGAAGTGCTGTTCCATTGCGGCAAGGCAGTGAACCGCGCCCGGCTGTGGGATCCGGGGTCGCGGATCGAGCGCCGGAGCCTGCCGACGCCCGGCCAGATGGTCGCCGCGATGACGAAGCAGGAACCCTCCGCCGCCAAGGCGATCGACGAACATTACAACCATGCGATGCGCAACGATCTCTATGGCTGATCGCGCTGCGCGGAATATGATCGCGGATCAGCCGGCGTAATACCATCCGGCTAGCCTGGCCCTTGGCACGATCACGGCCAGACCCTCGCCGCCATTGACGATCCTGTACCATGCACCCGGCCGATGGAGCGCGCCGGACATGTCCCCGAGCGGGGCGCCCTGACCGGTGCCGCATCCGCCAAGAGCAGAAAATGCGGCCAGGGGTTTCGCGTCCTCCGGGACCGGCGATGCGATCCAGCCAGCGGCCGGCGCCGATGTGCCCATCAGGCGTTTGGCCGAACGCTCGTCAAGTTCGACGACGATCGCCACGCAGCCTTCGCGAAGCCCGGACGATGCATCGGAATAGAGCGTTCGTTCGACCTCAACCTGCTGTGGGAACATGGCTTCGGGCCAATTTGCGCCGTTGCATGCGGCGAGCATCATGAGGGCGGGGGCGGCAATCCAGCGTGTCATGGCATGTGCCGGTCGATCGCGCCGCGTTTTCCCTTGGCCGGCCGCGATGCCGCGTCGTTGAGCAGGCGCTGGAAGGTCGGGCATTCCATATGGCTGGGGGCGGGGCAGGCTGCGGCATGGCGAAGGCCGTCGCGCATCGCAGTGAGCTTGCCGATCGTGCTGTCCAGTTCATCGGCCTTGGCGGCGAGCATGTCGCGGTCGATGCGCGGGCTGCCGTCGGGGCCGAACATCAGCGCGATTTCGGCGAGCGACAGGCCGGCGGAGCGGGCAAGCGTGATCAGCGCCAGCCTTTGCAGGATCGCGGCATCGAACACGCGTCGCAGCCCGCGCCGGCCGATCGACGCGATCAGCCCCTGTTCCTCGTAAAAGCGCAGCGCCGAGGCGGGCACGCCCGACCGCCTGGCCACTTCGGCAATATCGAGACTCGGCATGCTTGACCTCAAGTCGACTTGAAGTGGCACACTGGCCGCGACGACTCGCAAAGGCAATCGAAAGGGTGACGAAAATGGACGACCGGCATGGGACGGAGAGTGCGCAGCAGCAATTGTGGAACGGCGTGGCGGGTCGGAACTGGACCGAGGCGCAGGCCGTGCTCGACGCGATGTTCGCCCCGTTCGAGAATCTGCTGGTTCGGCCGATTGCGGGCGAGCCCGACGGCGCGCTGCTCGATGTCGGCTGCGGAACGGGTGCGATCACGCTGGCGGCGGCAGGAGCCGGGATGGCGCGCCACTGCACCGGCATCGACATTTCACGGCCGATGCTCGATCTGGCGCGCGCGCGGGCCGAGCGCCAGGGCATCGACGCCGATTTCATCGTGGCGGACGCGCAGACCCATCGCTTCGCATCCGCGAGCTTCGACCGGATCGTCTCGCGCTTCGGCGTGATGTTCTTCGATGATCCGGTGTACGCCTTCGCCAACCTGCGCGGCGCATGCCGCGACGGCGCTGCGCTGCGCTTCGCCGCCTGGCGTGCGCCGGCGGAAAACCCGTTCATGACGACGGCGGAGCGGGCGGCGGCACCGCTGTTGCCCGACTTGCCCGCGCGCGATCCCGACGCACCGGGCCAGTTCGCCTTCGCCGACCCGGAGCGCATCCGCCGCATTCTCAGCGAAAGCGGCTGGTCGGCCATCGAGATCGCCGCAGTCGATGTGGCCTGCATTCTGCCCGAGGCGGAACTGGACGGCTTATTCACCCGGCTGGGGCCGCTCCAGTTCGTCCTGCCCACGCTCGCGCCCGTATTACGCGATCAGGTGATCCGCACCGTCCGCGCCGCGTTTCAGCCTTTCGTCCGGGACGATATGGTGCGTTTCACCGCCGCCTGTTGGCTGGTCGATGCGCGAGCGTAGGGATTGGCCGCCATTCTCGGTATAAAGGAGAGGTGGTCGGCGGTTCGATTCGAGGCTTCGCCCCTAGATGGCTTCGACGATATGGACGTCTCCGGTCGGCGAGAGGATGTAGATATTCCCGTCTTTGTCCTGGCCGAAGCCGGAAACGGGGCCGGTGACGGGACCAAGATTCAGAGAGCCTCCTCTTTTTGCGCCATTATCCAGCTGATTCAGAGTGTAAGATGCAGCGGTGTAACTGGTGAGATCCTTAAATTTGCGGTGTCCCATGACATAGAGGCCCTGAAGCGATTCCGAGCGGCCTCGGTATACGACGCCGCCGATCAGGCCGAAGTCACCCGGTTGGCTGGGAGCCAGTCCCCGGCTCTCACCTATGACCGGGTAACGGAAATTGTCGGAGACAGCCGGTTCTATCGGTATTCTGAGATTTCTGACGGGGGAATAGTTGCGTCCGGCATCGGCCGGACGGACGAGATTTATCTCGTAAGTGTAGAGGCCGTACTCTGAATAGCCATAGTCATTGACCCACAGAAAGCCGGTGCCGGTATCGAAACTGGCATGCTGCGGATTGAGCATGCCCAGCACCCAGATTTCGGGCGCGCCGCCCGCTACCGCGAACGGATTGTCGGTGGGAATCGCATAGTCGCGCCGGCTGTCGTTCGGGAATGCATCGCGGTTGACATCGATCCGCATGATCTTGCCGAGCAGGTCGGTTGAGTTCTCTCCCATCTCCGCGCCCGCGCCCGAACCGATATAGAGAAAGCCTTCGGGACCGAAGCCGATCCAGCCGCCGACCTTCACATTGTTCGGATTGGGGATCGACAGGATCACGTCGGCCGATGCCGGATCGGCCTGATCTATGTCCTGCGGCCGGGTGCGGTAGCGCCGGACCTCGAGATTGCCGCCCACGGTCATTGCGGCATAGACGGTTCCGCTCTGCGCGAAATCGGGCGTCACAGCGAAACCGATGAGGCCGCGTTCACCATCGGTGCTGATTTCCGCCGAGACATCGAGAAAGGCGCGGCTGGCAATGGCGCCGCTCGACAGCGTCAGCATGCGCACCCGTCCGGCCTTTTCCACCACCAGCGCGCGATCCGGCTGGTTGGGCAGCGTGACGAGGTTGTTCGGCCGATCGAATCCCGATGCGACCTTGCGGGCCCTGAACGGGCTCGTCTTGATGTCGGTGACCGTGACGTCGAGAAGCTGTTTCGCGGTTTCCTTGCCGTCGGTCACTGTTATCTCGACGGTGTAGACGTTGGTGTGGAAATCACGCGGCTTCACATCGGTCGGCAATTCGAAATCGGGCGGCGTGCGGAAAGACAATTCCCCGGCCGACGAGATATTGAACGCGGCGGCATCAGTGCCGCCTGAGATCGAGAAGGTCAGGTGATCGTTATTCCCGTCGGTGGCAATCGCGATATAGACTATACCCGCCTTGTTCTCTTCCACCGTCGCGGTCGCGCGCGCCGCGATGGCGGGCGCCTGGTTCGGCGGCGGCGGAGGCGGGGCATCCTCGCCGCCACCACAACCGCTCAGTGAAAACAGCGATGCGCACGCCAGCATTCCCAGCCGTCGCGCCGAACCCCCCTTCGACATAAATCTCTCCAACGCTTACTCTGCACTCGCTACTCCAATATCGGGATATCATATTTTTGCGGGCGCGAAAGACTTGCGTCTGGAATATATAATGTCGCGTAATGCATGCCCCGCCATTGCTTGTGCAGGATTGTAGATTCAAGATCGAGGCAGACGGGTTGGAGCGGTGCGCGCGGACAATGTCTGGATGCAGTTTTTTGGACCGGCAATCGAGTCCGTAAGATTGCTGTAAACGGTCGGCACGAGAATTCCGAAGATGACGAGCGTTGCATAGCGATAAGTTCACCGATGAAAAGCAGCGTTGTCATGGCCCATGCAATAGCGTCCGCAATATCCACCATTTGAGTAAAGAATGGTCGCCGATGCTGGAGATGCCAGTATGATTGCCGGCCCGCCCGAAGCCGACTCTACCGCGGCTTGATCGGCTGACGCAGGATCGTCTTCAGCTTCGATGGCTCCCTCTTCCTCGGATCGCCGAGATAGATTTCGTGATGTGCGCCGTTGAACGTCACGTTCCGCTCCGGCATGACCGTCTTGTGGAGTCGTTCCAGGATCGGGCCTTCGTCGTCATAGCTGCCGATATGCAGGATCTGTAGCGACAAGCCTTCCTCATGGGCTTCGAAGCGCAAGCTCGCCGGCGGCTGCCCGAGCTTGGCTGCGGCCTTCTTCATCGCATCGTCGAAAAATTCCGGCGGCACGAAGCTCGGGACCATGATCATCACGGTCCAATGCCAGTCATGCTTGTCGCGTCGCACGAAACTTTCGGGATCGTCCGCCCACCACAGCGCTTCGAGCGGCGGGACGACATAGTCGCGCTGGAACACCGCCTTGGCCGCGAACTTCATGGCGTAGCTGACGCCGTAGAGCCATTCGACCGCCGATCGATAGGCCGTGGCCTCGTTGGGGTCGCCCGCGCCGTCGACTTTCACGAAATTCATCGGCGGAACGGTTATCTCCACGAACCTGTCATATGGCGCGCTGAACAGCGCCTTGAATTCCTTCTTCAGATCGACCTTCACTTTATGACTCCCCAATCTGATCCTGGTTTCCGCCGTCCAATCGAGATCGGCCTGAATTTGTCCCAGCGCGTAATCGAACATCACCGAGACGAAATCGGGCGCTTGCGCTGCGCTGCGCGCGGCTTGCAGCCTCGCGCGCTCCGCCTCTAACTTTCGCATACGGGCATCCAGCGCCTTTTGGCCTTCTCCGCCGTCCAGCATCGGCCAATTGGCAATCCCGATCAGAACATCGGTGGACGCCCGCCTTGGCTCGACGATCGTCCGGATCGCCTCTTCGAGCAGTATCTGTTGGCCAGTCGCGGTAATCGAAAACGGCCGGCGCGTACGTGGGCTCCCTCCGGTCGGTGAGGAAGCAGCGAGGCCACGCTTCTCGAGGCGGCCGAGCAAATAATAGATTGAGGAGAAAGCGACATTGACCCATTCGCGCATATTGCGCGCCTCAATCAGCGCTTCGATCTCATATCCGTGTCGGGGCGACTCAGCGAGCAATGTAAGAATAGCGAGTTCGCCGGCGGTGAGTTCGCTGTTCATATTCTATGGCTAGAATATGAACTAGGCGTTGTAAATTAGCGGCATCGTGAGGGTGCGCGGTATTGCGCTGCAAGCTGTGCGGTCCCGTGCCTATTTCCGCGTGAGCGCGAAATCCACCTGGACTGTCACGCTGCTGGTCGTCTCGCCAGGCATCAGGCGCGCGTTCCCGGCGTCGGCGGCTGATTGTTCCATCACCATCGCGACGCGCGGCGGCGCGGCGCCGGGCAGATAACGATCGCCCTGCGTTCCGCCGGAATCGCGGATCGTCAGCACGCGGGCGATCGTCATGCCCGCCGCGCCGGCATAGGCCTGGGCGCGATCATGCGCCGCCTTGTAGGCCGCAGTATAGGCGGCGTTCGCGGCCTTTTCGGGATCGGCCATGCGCAGATCGGGACCGCTCACGATATTGGCGCCGGCATTGGTCACCGCCGTCACCGCGGCCCCTGCGCCATCGATCTTGCGCACCGTCACATTGACGGTGTTGCTCGCCTGATACTGACCCTTGCGATCACCCCAATCGATCCGCTGGACGGTCAGTGCGCGCGTCTGGATATCCTTTTCGGCGATGCCGAGCTGCCTGAGCGCTGCGACGATCTCCTCGATCTTCTTCAGATTGGCCGCGCTCGCGGCCTGGGCGCTCTTGTCCCATGTGCTGATGCCCGCCTGGAACTGCGCCTGGTCGGGGCGGGTGTCGGTCTGGCCGGTCGCGCTGACCGAGAGCAACGTCTCCTCCGGCCGCACGCCGCGCGGATCATATTGCGCCTGTCCGCACGCGGAAAGAGCGAGGAGCGTTGTGAATGCGAAAGGCGATCGGGTCATCGACGGCAACTCCCTGGCAAGCCCGCCCCGGTGACGGGAGAGCGAAATTGCCGGGAGTAAGATGAAGGAAGGCTGACGATGCGGACGCCGCCCTCAGGCGCAGCTCGCCAGCTTCGCATCGTCGAGCACCACGCGGCGCAGATCGCCGTACAGGCGGCCGGCAGCGGGGGGATCGCGGTTGCTCATCACCACGATGATGGTGTCGTCGTCCGGAAAGGCGCCGCCCTCTGCATTCACGCCCGGCGCGCCGCCATTATGGCCGAACCAGCGATGTCCCTCGAAGCTGCCATTGCCGAAGCCGAAGCCATAATGCATCGCCGGTCGCCCCTCGCGCGCCGGTGCCATGACGATCTGCGGCCCGGTGACGCTGCGCAGCGTGTCCGGCCGGATCAGCTTGCCCGCCAACAACGCCTGGAAGAAGTGTGCCATGTCCGCCGCCGTGGCATAGGCGCCGCCGGCGGGCGAAGCGTATCGGCCCATGGTGAATGACGGCCGGAGCGGGCCATTCCCGGGCGGCGGCATCATGGCTGGTCCCGGCCCGCCCGGGCCCGCCACGCCGGTCTGTCCCGGTCCAGTCGGTCCTGAGCCATTGGGCCCATTCGGTGGAAGCCGACGCGGCTCGCCCATGCCCCGGGTCATCGGCATCGCGCGCGTGGCTGCGTCGCCCAGCGTCAGGCCGGTCGCCGACATTCCCGCCGGCCGGAAGATATGCGCGTCGAGATAATCGGCATAATCCTGCCCGCTGACCGCTTCCACCAAGAGGCCGAGCAGGACGAAGCCGGAATTGGAATATTGGTGCTGCGATCCGGGCGTGAAGGCCGGCGTCTCGGCCGCGATGATCGGCTTGTAATCGCGCGTCGCGCGGGCATTGGCCACCACCGCTTCGGTATCGGGCCGGAAGATCGAGCCGAGCCCGCCGCTATGCGTCAGCAACTGGCGCACCGTCACCGCCGCCGTGCCCGGTGTCAGTCCGTCCACATGCTTGCCGACCGGATCGTCGAGCGCGATCTTGCCCGCCTCGACCAGCTGCGCGACCGCGATCGCGGTGAACATCTTGGTCATCGATCCCATGTTGAAGCGCGTGTCCGCAGTGATCGGGGCACTCCCCGGTGCCGCGACCTCGCCGCGCGCGAAGACCGTGCTGACACCGCCACGCACCACCAGCGCCACGCCGCTCAGCTCCGCCGCGTTCGCGCGCGCGGCCAAGCACGTGGCGATGGGCGTATCACCGGTCGCTGCCGCCGGCCCGATCGCGAGTGCACCTGTCGCCGCACCCGCCAGCGCGACCGCCATCAACATCGTTCGACGCATTCCATCCTCCCGCTTGGTGTCGGGGCATTGCAATCCAGGCTCAACTTCAAAACAAAGAGGGGATATTGAATATGAGCTGTGAAATATGGAGGCGGCGATGCACGAGCAGACCGAAATCCGGAACGAGGCGGCGGCGAGGATTTTCGCCAATGAGCGCTCGCGGCTTATCCTGCTCGCGCTGATCGACCGTGCACGCTCGCCGGCCGAACTCGCGGCGCTGACGGATACGCGGCTGAGCCTGCTCAGCTATCACCTCAACCGCCTGGTCGCGCTGGGCCTGGCGACGGTGGAGCGCGAAATGCCGCGCGCGGGGCGGGCGATCCGATATTATCGCGCGACCGCAAAAAGCTTCTTCGTGCCCGCACATCTTACCGGGCCACTGCCACGCCAGGACCGGACGGTGCAGCTTCAGGCTGCACTCGAACGCAGCTTCGCCGGATCCTATAGCGGCGTCCTCTATCATCACGACCGCGGTCCCAGGATGCGGATCGTTTCGGCGGAGGGCGCGGTGCGGGGCGCAACCGACCTCTGGCATCGTTGCACTCTTGCCCCCGACGATGCCCGCGCTCTTGCCCGCGAACTGATCGCGCTGTTCGATCGCTACGCCCATCTCGATCGCCCCAATGGTCGTCGTTACATCGTCCACGCCGCACTCGCGCTCGAGTGATAAGGGCTAAGCTGTTTCAACCCGGCGTTTGTGCCGGTGGCATCGCCACCACCGGAACGGCCGGAATGATATATTTGGGGATCAGGATTTTCATCCACTGAACCCAGGTCCGGTAGGCATTATAGCTGCCACCGGAAAAGCCGACCACCAGATCGAGCGAAGGGACCACCACCACCAGCTGGCCGCCATTGCCCGTCGCCGCATAAGCCTCATAGCGCCGGGTTTCGGTTTCGAGCAGGTAGCGATGCCAGCCATAGCCATAGCCGTGAACATCGCCGGCATTTGGCGGTTGGGATCCGACGGGCGGCGGCGGAGCATAGACCGTGAGCTGCCGGGTCGCCTCGCTGACCCAGGTGGCGGGAAGTACGCGTCGTCCGTTCCAGATCCCCCCGGAGAGATGGAGCTGACCGATCTTCAGCAGGTCGCGCGGGCGGACATAGGCGCCGCCGCCGCCATAGCCTTCGCCTGTCGGAGTGAGGTTCCAGTGATAGTCGCGAAAATCGAGCGGTCGGGCGATCCAGCGATCGAACATGTCGGGCAGCCACCGGCCAGCGACCATCGCCGTCATTGCGCCCGCCAGATGGATGTCGATGCTGCAATAGACCGCGAACCCCTCACCCGCAGGTGTCACCGACGGCAGGCGCAGGATGCGCGCATCGATATCGCCGCCGGTTTCGCTGATGACGTCCTCGTTTCCGGGCATGGCCGGATCATCGTCGTCGCATGCATAGCCCGAACGCATCGACATGAGATCGCCCAGGGTAAGGCGCGCGGCGAGCGGATCGGGGGTCAGGCCGGGATAGCGCCGCGCAAAGGCCGGATAGACCGGCGCGTCGGGAGTGATCGCCACGCCCTGTCCGATGGCTGCGCCAACGATCGTCGTCGTCAGCGTCTTGCCTGCCGAGCGGACGTCATGGGGCTCGCCGTCGAAACCGTGGAAATATTCCTCGAGCACGAGCGTGCCGCGATGCGCGACCATCACCGAATGGATGGCGGGCGAGGACGGCGCGGGTTGCTCGGCCGCGATGTGTCGCACCAGTGCCTCAAGCGGCGCCGGTGCAACGCCGACGGCCATGGCCGCCGCGACCGGCCAGCCATCTCCCCGGTCGCGGGGCGCGCGGTAGCGATATTGCGGTTCCGCTGGCGGCCTTGCCCAGAAACGAACTGCGCTTGCCGCCGATCTCCGCAGCGGGATCACGCGCCCGAGTTGGGGAATGGCTAGGTCGAGCCGGTTTCCGTGCACCGTTCCGCGCAGGATCTGCGTCTCGTCACGCTGATCGACAAGCGTCACCTCGTTGGCCGTCAGGGTGACGCGGAAACGGCGTCCTCCGCCATAATTTCTGCCGGATTCGCGGATGAACGCCTGTTTTGCGCCATCGGCGCTGGCGGAGATCGACAGGTGCAGGTCGGTGTTGCGGGCAAGCGGCATCGCTGCGGCGCGCCAGCGGCCTTTTCCCGCTTGGGTCAATGTCATCGGCGTGACGAAAGGATAGTCGATATCGGGCGCCCGTTTCGGCTGGATCCAGTAAGCGCGGGGCGCGGCCGCTGGTGTCGGCGACAGGCGGAGCGTGCCGTCCGCGAATGGAAAGTCGAGATAGTCGGCCGTATCCGCTGTGGGGCGCCGTACGACTGCCCCCTTCGTCGCGCGCCATCCCCGGGCGTCATGGGCGATGCTCACATCGATGGGGGTGGCGGTGTTTTCGGCGACGACGCTGCTCCAGACTCCCTCGATCGCGGCGGGGCCGGCCGGAGCGGGCGAGGCCCCCAACAGCGTCGCGGTGATGGCGAAAGCGATGGCGGGTGCGGTGAGATGGTTCGGGCGGTGGGTGGTCATCGGATCGCCCTTACGCAGCTCGGGGCTCACTGTCCCGTCGCACCGCAATCGGCGGGAAGGATTGCCGCAACATGACGGTCGCGGCGAAGTCGCCATGGGCAAGAGCCCCCACCGGCACCGGAGCGACGCGGTGGGGGTTGGCGGCCCGACTACATGTCGGCTGCGGTGGGACGAACGATGATCTCATTGACGTCGACGCCCTCGGGCTGCTCGAGCGCATAGCGGATCGCACGGGCAATCGCGTCGGGCGTCAGCGACTTCTTGCGCCACTGCCTGAGATTGGCCGCCACCGCCGGATCGGAGATGTCGTTGCCCAGTTCGGTATCGACGACGCCGGGGGCGATGATCGTCGCGCGGATCTCGTCATGCTCCTGGCGGAGTCCCTCGGTGATCGCCCAGACCGCATATTTGGTCGCGCAATAGACCGCGCCCGTCGGCACGACGATATGCGCGCCCACCGACGCGACGTTGACGATATGGCCGCCGCCCTGCGCGACGAAGCGTGGGAGCACCGCGGCGATGCCGTTGAGCACGCCATGGATGTTGACGTCGATCATCCTGGTCCATTCGTCACGCTTCAACGCGGCGAGGGGCGACAGGGGCATGATGCCCGCATTGTTGATCAGCGCGTCGATGCGGCCGAACCGGGCTTCGGCCGCCGCGACAAAAGCATCGAAGCTGGCGCCGTCGGTCACGTCGAGTTCGCGCCAGGCGACCTGTGGCCCCAATTCTTCAGCCAGCGCCTTCAGCCGGTCGGCGCGGCGCGCGCCGATGAAAAGCCGTGCGCCGGCCCCGGCCAGTTCGCGGACGGTCGCTTCGCCGATCCCGCTCGATGCGCCGGTGATGAGGATGGTTTTGTCGGTTACGGTCATGATGCTCGCTCCTTCTTGCTGGGCATGGCTCCTGATGCAGCGGGCAGGGCCGGAAGCGTTAGAGCGATCGCCCGAGCCATTTGCACGATCCTCCAAATCTGGCGTCGGCGGCTTGTCGTTGTCGGTGCTTCATGAGAACAGGCTGTATGGACAGCATTTCGAAACTGGCCGCGCTCATTGCGCAGTACTCACCGGAATCCGGTATGGCTGGAACGGCCGTGCCCCGGTTGTCACTGATCCGCGCGGATCGCCCTACCGAGCCGGTGCCGTCGGTCTATGAAGCATCGCTTTGCCTGATCGCCCAGGGATCGAAGCGAGTGTCGCTTGGCGAGCATAGCGTGATCTATGACGCGGCGCGCTATCTGCTGGTGTCGGTCGATCTGCCGCTGGTCGGGCATGTCATCGATGCGAGTCCGGAAGAACCCTATCTCTGCTGCAAGATCGACTTCGATCAGTCGGCGCTCGTCGACCTTATTCTCGCCACGGGCGGTACCTCGTCGCGGACAGCGGAAATGCCGGCGCTGGCGGTCTATCCGAGCGATCCCGATCTGGTCGATGCCGTCTGCCGGCTGGTGAAACTGTTGTCACAGCCCGAGGCCATATCGACGCTGGCACCGCTGATCGAGCGCGAGATCCTGTACCGGCTGCTGATCGGTCCGCACGGTCCGACGCTGCGCAACATGGCGGTTGCGGACAGCCATCTGAGTCAGATCAGCCGCGCCATCGCGAAGATTCGCGGCGGTTTCCACGAACAGATCCGCATCGCCGAAATCGCAGCGGCTGCGGGCATGAGCCCGTCGTCGCTTCAGGCGCATTTCAAGGCGGTCACGCGGATGACGCCGCTGGAATATCAGAAGCAGCTTCGCCTGCAGGAAGCGCGGCGGCTGATGCTGGCGCAGGGCGCGAGCGCGGGGACGGCGGGCTTCGCGGTCGGCTATGACAGCCAGTCGCAATTCAGCCGGGAGTATCGCCGCCTGTTCGGCGCGCCGCCGCGACGTGATATCGAGCGCCTGCAATTGGCCGAGGGATATTTAGCGGCGGTGTAATGCCGGGCATTCCGGAATGGCGTCGTCCCGTACCGGTCAACAGTCGAACACGAACCAACATACATGGTTCCGCAACCGCTGGTCATCAAGCACCAGCGCCCGGATTTCGTCCGGAAGCTGTTCGCGTTGCCATCGGCATTCGCGACGACCTGCCTGTTCGCGCTTTCCCTCATCGACCGCCGCTCTGACAGCTCTGATCGCATAGGCTGCCGCGCCCAGTTCATGAGCAGCCACATGGGCGACTGCGACTGCCTGGGCGGCCGCATAAGCAGCGAATTTTGCCGCGCCTGTGACGTCTCTGGCAGCAGCCCTCGCATGGGCAACCCTCAGGGCCTGGCGCATGGTGACTTCCCCTCGAACCCATGCGCGATTCTGTTCAAGCGCGTGTCGTACGCGATCATCGCCCGGCAATGCCTCTTCGAAGAGATGGAGGACGTGCGAGGCGCAAGTTGCGGCCCATGCCGCAAGGAGGCGATGGTTGACGTCGCTCAGGGTGCCGCCGCGACGGAGAGTGATGAATCTGGGGTCGCGAGGCTCGGTGAAAATCATGCTGTTCAAGCTTCATCGCATGTCTTCGAGACAGCAAGATCAAATCTCTCGCGGCAACGCCTTCCAGCGCCGCCATTGGATTGATCGACCACCATCGCGTCAGGAGCTTCGACAGGATCTTGAGCCTAGAGCAGGCTGTGATCCGACGGAGGCGGATCGCCTGCTCTAGATGTTTGTTTTACCGCGATTTTCGAGTCGTTCGATGATTCCATCGAACTGCAAATCGCTCTAGATGACCGAAACCCAGTCGGTGGTGTAGCGGTCGACAAATTGCGAGAAGCTGTCCGCGACGAACCTTTCCGGAGAACCGCGGATCACGACGATTTTCCCGCGGCTTTCATCGTCGGCGCAGGAAATTGCCCATGCCCAGCACCAGATGCAATAATCCATGAAGAACAGGAATTTCCGCCCACCATCGGGAATCCACGGCGGAATTTCATGTTCATATTCGTCGGGAATATTCCTGATCCGGTCGATATCCCACCAGATGCCATCTTCTTGGTCCCACCCCAGTCCGACGGGGCAGGAATGGGTGAGATAGTCTCGAAACTCGCGCGGTATCGTCAGGCAATAACGCGCCTCGATCTCTACGATCAGACTTTCGGCCACTGACGCCGTCGTGATTCCGGCCCTGGTTCTGCTCCACCAGTCCTGAAGGCGAACATGTCCGTCCATAATCGCATGATCCCCGGGAAGCGCGGCCGATCAAGACAGAATTGCCTGCGCGGCCGCAAGATCCGCTACTGAAAGTTGCGGCCCCTAGAACCACAGGTCACGAACGCATCGGCCGTCTCCGGGCAGGTCGTCGAAACTGTCCAGGCCGTCGAAATGGTCGATCGGCAGCGCGGCAACCGCCTCGGGCGGGGCGAGGCGGAGGTTGACGGCGATGCGGCGCCGGCGGTCTGCTTCAGGGCGAAGGCTGCGCCAGCAGATCACGCCCGCGCATGACGGGCAGAAACGGATTTCGAGCGACGGATCGTCCTTTCCAGCGCGCGTATAGGATGCGCTCTGCCCGAAGATGCGGATGCGTTCGCCCTCATAGTCATAGGCCCAGAGCGCACCATAGCGCCGGCACAGCGTGCAGTTGCATGCGGTGGCGGGGCCTGGATCGCCCTTCAGTGTCCAGTGCGCACCTCCGCAATGGTATGAACCCGCAAGCATCGATTCTCTCCAGCCGGATCGCCCCTAATCCCCGAATCTGGCGCCGGCCGTGCTTTTCTGAAAGCTGGTCTACGGAACCGGATCCGCATCGGAATGTGGCAACAATCCATCGAAATAATCGAAATTGAGGAGGATGTCCGATTGCTCCTCGATCGTTACGAGCGACGGAGCGGACGACGCCGGCGGTGTATCTTCGTGGCGCAGGCATATGAATGCCTGCCCATCATAACCAAAGGCGACGGCTCGGCATGTTGCTATTGATCTTATAATGGTGCCCGTCGGATTGAAGGGATCGACCGAAGCCCGCACGCGGTCTCGCAATGCTTCGACCGTATTCAACTGGACGATATGCGGTTCCGCGCTATCCAAATGGGATGTCGCATCCTCCAATGTGGTCCCCGGATCGCGCCAATCCACGGTATAATGGAATTCATCCCCGTCACGTCGGAGGCAGTCGGTCACGAGGTTCGCGATCACCGAAATACATTCGCGTACGCGATCGTCGGCTTCGCCAAGCTCGTAAAGATCGAGCATTGGGAAAATTGCATGGACTTTCATGTCAGCAGCATGGCTCTTGCCGGGAAGGTTCGCAAGAAACGCGCACCGCCGTTTTCATTTGCTTAGCCCCCGTCGGCCTCGCTACCCCGCTGTCTCGATCCAGTTCAGCGGAGTCCTCCTCATGCGCCTTCTCGCCAGCGCCGCCGTCATCGCCTTTCTCACCGCCGCACCGGTCGCGGCCCAATCGTCGAAGCCGGACATTCCGATCGAGACGATGAAGCGCGTCACCAAGGAATTGTCCTCCGATGCCTATGAGGGGCGGGCGCCGGGTTCGGCGGGGGAGGAGAAGACGTTGGCGCTGCTGACCGCCGAATTCGCGAAACTCGGCCTCAAGCCCGGCAATAAGGGCAGCTGGCTGCAGGATGTGCCGCTGGTCGAGATCACCGCGAAGAACGTCTCCGCCTTGTCGTTCACAGGCGGAAAGACGCCGGTATCCGCGGCCTATGGTCCGGAAATGGTGATCGGCACCTATCGCGTCGTCCCGCGCATCGCGGTGAAGGACAGCCCCGTCGTCTTTGTCGGCTATGGCATCAACGCGCCGGAAAAGAACTGGAACGACTATGCCGGGGTGGACGTGAAGGGGAAGACCGTCATCATCCTCGTCAACGATCCCGATTATGAGACGCCGGGGCTGGACGGGCCGTTCGGCGGCCGCGCCATGACTTATTATGGCCGCTGGACATACAAGTTCGAGGAAGCCGCGCGCCAGGGCGCCGCCGCCGCGATCATCGTCCACGATACCGTGCCCGCCGCCTATGGCTGGAACGTCGTCCAGTCGAGCTGGACGGGCGCGCAGCAGGTCGCGGACGCACCCAACGGCAATATGAACGCGGCCCCTGCGGTGGGCTGGATCAGCAACGACAAGGCGAAGGCGCTGATGGCGAGCGCGGGACAGGACCTGGTCGCCCTCACCGCCGCCGCGAAACAGCCTGGCTTCAAGCCGGTGGCGCTTGGCGTGAAAGCCTCGGTCTCGTTCGACAATACGCTGCGCAAGCATGCGTCGAAGAATTTCATCGCGGTATTGCCCGGCAAGTCGCGGCCCGACGATTATGTGCTCTACACCGCGCACTGGGATCATCTCGGCCGCTGCAAGCCTGCGCCCGACGGCGACGATATCTGCAACGGTGCGGTCGACAACGCCACGGGCACCGCCGCGCTGGTCGCGCTCGCGGAGGCGCATGCCAAGGCCGGTGCCCCCGATCGCAGCATCGCCTTCCTCGCAGTCACTGCCGAGGAATCGGGACTGCTCGGTTCCAAATATTATGGCGAGAACCCGGTGCTGCCGCTCGCCAACACCGTCGCGGGCGTCAATATGGATGCGCTCAGCGTGGCGGGGGCGGCGAAGAACGTCGTCGTGATCGGCAAGGGCAAGTCCGAACTCGACGCCTTGCTCGATCGTGCGCTGGCGGCGGAAGGCCGCGTCGCCACGCAGGAGCCGACTCCGGAAAAGGGCTTCTATTATCGTTCCGACCATTTCAGCCTCGCGAAACAGGGCGTGCCGATGCTCTATTTCGAGGGGGGCAACGATCTGGTCGCAGGCGGCACCGCGGCGGGAACGGCCGCGGCGAAGGATTATGAGGAGCACCGCTATCACGGGCCCAAGGACGAATATGATCCGTCCTGGGACTGGGCCGGCGTGACATCTGACCTGCGCCTCTATTATGCGATCGGCCGCGAACTGGCGGAAAGCACTGCCTGGCCGAATTGGGTGGTAGGCGACGAATTCCGTGCGGCGCGGGACAAGAGCCGGGCTGGGCGGTAGGATCCAGGAGGTGCCCCTATGTCATTCCCGCGTGAGCGGGAATGACATCATGGGGTATCCCGCATCGCATCCACCGGAGAAATCGATCGGACTCCGTCCTTCGGTACCGCCATGCCGGCGGTCCAGAAAATGGCGTTGAGCAGCATCGTGCGCACGTTCGGCTCGTCGAAGGCGCGGAGATAATGCACGCCGGTAAACAGGAAGGCGCGGCCGCCGCCGGCGCGTTCATTTGCCCAGGCGACCGGCCTGGCTTCGGGGGCGATGGTGACGGTCCGCCCCGCCTGGAACTGGATGCCCAGCGCGCCGCTCAGTACAGGGGTCATACGCCCTCGGCCCCGATCGAATGTCAGCGTGGGATAGAATTCGTCCTTATATCGAAACGGCCGCACGCCCCGCATGGTCGTGTGGGGCGAAGGCGTGAAATCGGCCTGTTCGTCGGTGCGGTTGAACATGCCGTAGCGTGCGGCGCCAAGCCACGCGGGCAGGGGGATCGAACTGTCGGTGGGCGGCAATGTCGATGATTGATGCAGAGTGACCAGCCCGACGCCCTTCTTCATCAGACGTTCGAACTGCTTGCGTCGCGCCGGATCGAGCAGCGGATGCTTCTCCAGCCCGTCGAAATACCAGATGATCGTCGATGCGCGCTCCAATATCGCAGGATCGGCCGGCCAGCCATCGGGATAGGCGTCGACGACGATCCGTCCACCTGAGTCCATGACATCGGGCGAAGTCTTGAGCAGCGCGGCAAGGATACGGACGCCGTCGGGATGGGCATGCTCGCCCGGCGCATGGCTTTCGCTGCCACCGATGAGGACGACATGCTTCATGGGTTGCGCCGCCGCCGCGCCTTGCGCCACGACCGCGAGCCACGCCCAGAGCATCAGCCGCAAGAGCCTTTTGGAAGGAGCGATGAGATGCACCATGTCGATCACTCCTGCCTAGCGGATATCGTGACGGCAACGATGATAGGCGAGATATGCGGCGCGTTCCATCGAGTGAATATCCACGACCGCTCGTCAAAGCGAGGATCGGAAACACTTGGTAAAGGCTGATGCGTTACGCGTCGCCCTCCGATCGATATTGTCGTCGTCGGTCGCGCCGGGGGGATGAATGAAGAACTATATTTGGGGTGCCGCGCTGGCGGTGCTCGGATCGGCGCAACCTGCGTTCGGCCAGGACGAGGTTTCGGAAAGCCCGATCATCGTCACCGGAACGCGTGCCACGGGGCTGCGCGCGATCGACAGCCCTGCGCCGGTACAGGTGCTCGATGCCGCCACGCTGGCGCGTGCCGGCTCGCCCAGCCTCATGAGCGCGCTTTCGACCACGCTCGCCTCGTTCAACACCCAGGCGGTCGGCAACGATCTCGCCAACGAGACGCTGGCCGCGCGGCTGCGCGGCGTATCGCCCAACCACACGCTGATCCTGGTCAATGGCAAGCGCCGGCACGGCACTGCGAACCTGTCGGTCTTGTCCAGCGCATTCCAGGGTGGCGCTGCGCCCGATCTCACTTTCATACCGATGGCCGGCGTCGGCCGCGTCGAAGTGCTGCTCGATGGCGCCGCTGCGGAATATGGGTCCGACGCGATCGCCGGCGTGATCAACATCATCCTGAACGACGACGCGTCGGGCGGGAAGGCGAGCGTCCATGCCGGGCAATATTTCCAGGGCGATGGCGAGACGATCGGCGCATCGGCCAATTTCGGCTTTGCGCTCGGCAGCGAGGGGTTCGTCAATCTGACGGCCGAGAGCCGTTTCCATGACTATAGCAATGCCGGCGGCCCGGATGCCCGCGTCGAGCAGGCGATCGCATCGGGCCAGCATCCCGAATGGCGCAATTTGCCGGGTTATCCCTATCTCAACCGGGTGTTCGGCGATGCGCGCTACACGCTGCACCTGCTGGGCATCAATGCGGGCTATCGCATCTCGCCCGATGTCGAGCTTTACGGATTCGGCACCTATGGTCACAAGAAAGCCGGCGGCTGGGCCAATTTCCGACTGCCGACGCGACTGCCGCAAATCTATCCGATGGGGTTCAGTCCGGTCGATCGTCTGAAGACCCAGGACATCTCCGCCACCATCGGCGTCCGCGGCGATCTGGCGGGCTGGGCCTGGGATCTCAGCAGCACTTACGGCATCAACGACAATCGCGTCGCGGTGACGGGTTCGGCGAATATCGATCTGTTCAACGATACGGGTGCGACCCCGACCGACTTCAACGCCGGCGCGTTCAAGGCCACCCAATGGACGACGAATCTCGACCTTCGCCATAAGCTCGATCTCGGGTTCGGCCAGCCCGTCGATCTGGCCCTGGGTGCCGAACTGCGGCGCGAAACCTATGAATTGCGCGAAGGCGATCCTGCATCGCGTTACAAGGCGGGATCGCAATCCTTTCCGGGATTCTCGCTGACCGATGCCGGCAGCCACAGCCGCCGCAATGCCGCGCTCTATGCCGAGGCATCGTTCGTGCCGCTGCCCGAACTGACGCTCAACCTTGCCGGCCGGCTGGAGCATTTCTCCGATTTCGGAGAGACATTGGTGGGCAAGGTCAGCGGGCGCTATGCGGTTTCGCCGTCGTTCGCGCTGCGCGGCACTGCCAGCACCGGCTTCAGGGCGCCGACGCTGGCCGAGGCCTATTATTCGGCGACCAACGTCCAGCCCAATTCCGCCTTTGTCCAGCTTCCGCCCAATGCGGCTGCTGCGCGGCTGATCGGTATCGCGCCGCTTTCGCCCGAACATTCGACCAATTTCAGCCTGGGCGTCGTCGCATCGCTGTCGCCGCGCGCAACGCTGACCATCGATGCCTATCAGATCGGGATTCGCGATCGCGTCGTCGGCAGCGGCACGCTGTACGGCACCTATGCTGGCGTGGTGCGCTCGCAGGCTGTGAATGCGGCGATCGTTGCCAATGGCAATGTGCTGGAGAATGTGCCTTTCTCGGGCATCAACCTGTTCTCCAACGGCATCGATACCCGTACTCGCGGCATCGACATGGTGTTGAACTTCGCCACTGGCCTGGGCGATGCGGGCAGGATCGACTGGTCGCTGGCCGCCAATTACAGCCGGACCAAGGTGACTGCGATCCGCGCGACGCCGGCCGAACTTGCCGCGTCGGGGCAGAGCCTGTTCGACAAGGTCGCGCTGTCGACGCTGGAGACTGCGTCGCCCCGCTACAAGATCATCCTCGCGGGCGTGTACACCAACGGACCCTGGACGGTGGCGCTCAAGGAAAGTCTTTACGGCAATGCGTCGCGCTATGCCGATCCGGGCGACGGCAATTATTATCTCGACCGGACGGGCAGCGCCTTCATCACCGATCTGGATATCGCGCATCGCTTCGGCGACGCGCTGACGCTGAGCATCGGCGCCAACAACCTGTTCGACATCCGTCCGAAACGCGTCAACGAAGCCGGCCTGCGTGTCGCGGCGCTCGCCGGCAGCCCGGCGGTCGAGGTCTATCCGAACTTCTCCGCCTTCGGCGTCAATGGCGGCTATTATTACGCTCGGGCGACGCTTGCGTTCAAATAGGTCGCGATCCTGCATCGCCTTGATCGGGAGGCTTCGTTCGTCGCCCCTCCTGGCCTGTGTCGCTGAAATTTGATTTCCGATTGCCCCGCGTGTCGGTGATTGATTACAGATGTAGTCAGTCGTCGATGCTATCCGGATCCGGGCAGGTCGGGGATCGGATGTAGCGTATGCATGGCGGAGATCGCGATGAATTCAACGAGCTGGACCTGCAGCCGCCGTGGGTATCTGGGGATGGTCGGTCTTGCCGGGCTCTTCGCCGCCGCCGCGCCAGTGCATGCTGGTGCGGCATCGTCGGTGGATTCGGTCGATCTTTATCTTCGCACGCGGATGCGGGCGCTGCGCATTCCCGGCATGGCTGTGGCGGTGGTGCGCGACGGCCGGATCGTCTTCGCGCGCGATTACGGCATCGCCAGCGTCGAGTTCGACCAGCCTGTCCGCGCCGACACGGTGTTCGCGATCAATTCGATCACCAAGGCGTTCACCGGGGTTGCGGCCATGCGGCAGGTCGAACGTGGCGGGCTCGATCTCGGGGCGCCGGTCGGTCGCTATCTGGACGATCTGCCCGAGGCATGGCGGGCGGTCACCATCCGGCAATTGCTCAGCCACATGTCGGGCCTGCCCGACGTGATGCGCGCGCCGACGGTCGAGACCGACGCCGCCGCCGCATGGGATTGGGTGCGGCAGCGGCCGGTCGGCTTCGCGCCGGGCACGCGCTTCCACTATTGCCAGACCAATTACACGCTGATTCAGCGCGTGCTGAACGCGCTGGAGAAACGCGCACCCGATGCGCCGCTGGCGGAGGAGCAGCTCCGCATCGCCGGCATGGCGCATACCGCCTATGGCGATGCCTATGACGTGATCCCTCATAAGGCGCCGACCTATCGCTGGGCGTTGCCGGGGCCCTTCATCAACGGCTATAGCGCGGCCGCACCGGATGCGCCCCGCACGATGAAGGCGACGTCGGAGCGCTTCCTGCCGTTCCGCCGTGCTTCGTCGGGGCTCAACGGCAGCGCGGCGGATCTGGCGGCGTGGCTGATCGCGCTCGATGGCGGCGCATTGCTGTCTTCCGCCAGCCGCGCGGCGATGTGGACGCCGGTCCCCTTCACCAGCGGCACGGCCGGACAATGGGGGCTTGGCTGGCAGGTCTTTTCACGCGGCGCGGCGCGCGCAGTGGGCATGACCGGGGGCGGGAGGGCCGCGATCTTCCATTATCCCGAACATCGCGTCGGCGTCGTCATCCTCACCAATCTCAACGGCGCCTATCCCGAGGACATGGTCGACAGGGTGGCGGCAGCGTTCGCGCCGGGGCTCGTCTTGTCGGGCGTGCCCGCGCTGCGCATCGCGCTCGACGAGCAGGGTTATGCCGCGATTGCCACCGCTGCCGCGGCGATCGAGGCGCGCGATCCGGGGTTGGCATGGTCGGAAATGGAGCTGAACGACTGGGGATATCGCCTGCTCAGTACGGGACGGGCGCGCGACGCGCTCAACCTCTTCATATTCATCGCCGCGAAATTTCCGAACAGCGTCAATGCCCATGACAGTCTGGCCCAAGCCTATCACATCACCGGCGATCTGCCCGCGGCAGCCGGCGCCTATCGTCGTGTGCTTGAGCTCGATCCGGCGAACGAAGATGCCAGGCAGCGTCTCGCGGCGCTGCCGCGATCCTGATGCGGTGTCGGACAGGATTTGCCGTCCAGCAAGGATATATGATACATATACGAATCATATATGGAGGTGCCTGTGGGTTTGGTGAATATCGATGACGAGTTGCACGATCAGGTGCGGAAAGCCAGCACCGTGTCGCTTCGATCGATCAACGCGCAGGCGGCTTTCTGGATCAGGATTGGCATGCTTTGCGAAACCAATCCTACGCTGAGTTTCAACGAGATCGCACGACGCGAACTCGATGCCGCGGGCGTTTCCGCCAATGGCCTGATGGCGAGTTCGGCATGACGAAGCGGCCGGAAGAGATAGTGTTGATGGCGGAGGCGGGGCGTCTGCTGGCTTCGGTTTTCCAGTTTCTCGATGGTTTTTCCTTGATCGGAATCTCGACGCTGGAGGTCAATGAAGCGGTCGAGGCATTCATTGTCGGAGAATTGAAGGCGAGGCCTGCCAGCATCGGTCAATATGGCTATGAGTTCGCCATCAATTCATCGGTGAATCAGGTCGTGTGTCATGGTGTGCCGTCGTTGGCCGATATTCTTCGCGACGGCGATATCGTCAACTTCGATATCACGCTCGAAAAGAACGGCTATATTGCGGATTCGAGCAAGACATATTGTGTCGGAACGGTAAAACCTGCTGCCGCCCGACTGGTCCGGACGACCTATGAGGCCATGTGGATGGGCATCGGCGCCGTGCGCGCAGGCGCGCGGCTTGGCGATATCGGCTGGGTAATAGAGCGCCACGCCAAACGGAACGGCTATTCGATCGTGCGTGAATATTGCGGCCACGGCATCGGCCGGGAAATGCACGAGGAACCGCAGATACTGCATTTCGGGAAGCCCGGCACCGGCCTCGCGCTGCGCGAGGGCATGGTGTTCACGATCGAGCCAATGCTCAATCAGGGGCGGCGGAACGTGAAGACCGAAGCCGATGGCTGGACCGTCGTGACAACGGACGGATCGCTCTCGGCTCAATTCGAGCATACCGTCGCAGTCACCGCAACTGGCGCCCGGGTGTTGACGCTGCGCTCCGATGAACTTGCCATGGCGCGGAAGTTCAAACTCGCGGCATGATGCCGTCCGCGCGCCTCGTCACCCCGCCATCATGCTCAGCGCCACCGCCTCCGCCACCTTGATGCCGTCGATCGCCGCGGAGAGGATGCCGCCGGCATAGCCCGCGCCTTCGCCGGCGGGGAACAGGCGTTCGGTGTTGAGGCTCTGGAAATCCTTGCCGCGCGTGATGCGGATGGGAGAGGATGTGCGCGTCTCCACGCCGGTCATCACCACGTCGGGATGATCGTAGCGCGCGATCTGGCGGCCGAAGACGGGCAGGGCTTCGCGCATCGCGTCGATCGCGAAACCGGGCAGGCATAGCGACAGATCGGTCATCGTCACGCCGGGCTTGTACGAGGGGACGACTTCGCCCAGCCCGGTCGACGGGCGGCCCGCCAGGAAATCGCCGACCGTCTGTCCCGGTGCGTGATAGGATGATCCGCCCGCGACATAGGCGAGCGATTCCCAGTGGCGCTGGAAATCGATGCCAGCCAGTGGCCCGCCGGGATAGTCGCGCGGATCGATGCCGACGACGAGCCCGGAATTGGCGTTGAATTCGGCGCGCGAATATTGGCTCATGCCATTGGTGACGACGCGCCCTTCCTCCGACGTGGCGGCGACGACGCGCCCGCCCGGACACATGCAGAAGCTGTAGACCGTTCGCCCGTTGGCGCAGTGATGCGCCAGGCTGTACGCGGCGGCGCCGAGATCGGGATGGCCCGCGCAATTGCCGTAGCGGGCGCGATCGACCCAGGACTGCGGATGCTCGATGCGCACGCCGATCGAAAAGGGCTTGGCCTCGATATGGACGCCGCGCTTGTGCAGCATCTCGAAGGTCGGCCGCGCACTATGGCCGATGGCGAGCACGACATGATCGGCCTCGATGAAACCGCCGTCATGGAGATGCAGGCCGCGCAGCCGCTGGTGGCCGTCGGGCAGCGGCGTCAGTTCGACATCGTCGACGCGGGTCTGCCAGCGATATTCACCGCCCAGTTCCTCGATCGTCCGGCGCATGCTTTCCACCATGGTGACGAGGCGGAAGGTGCCGATATGCGGATGCGCTTCCCACAATATGTCGTCGGGCGCGCCGGCCTTCACGAACTCCTCCAGCACCTTGCGGCCCAGGAAGCGGGGATCCTTCACCCGGCAATAGAGCTTGCCGTCCGAAAAGGTGCCGGCGCCGCCCTCGCCGAACTGGACGTTGGAATCGGGATTGAGTTCGCTCCGGCGCCACAGGCCCCAGGTGTCCTTGGTCCGCTCGCGCACGATCTTGCCGCGATCGAGGATGATCGGCCGGAACCCCATCTGCGCCAGGATCAGCCCGGCGAACAGGCCGCATGGCCCCGCGCCGATCACCACCGGCCGTTGGCCGGACCAGCCTGGCGGTGCGCTCGTCACTGGCCGATAATGCGTGTCCGGGGTGGGGCGCACATCCTTGTCCCCCGCGAAGCGCGCCAGCACCGCTGCCTCGACTTCCACGTCCAGCTCGATATCGAGCGTATAGACGAGCAGGATCGCGGTGCGCCGCCGCGCGTCATTGCCCCGGCGCACGACGCTGTGTCCGCGCAGGTCGGCGGCATCGATGCCCAGCCGTGCGCAGATCGCCGGCGGGATCGCGCCGACTTCGTGATCGAGCGGCAGAGCGAGACCGGACAGGCGAAGCATGGAATGGGCCCTAGAGAGTGATTGCTCGGGGTGGAAGCGTTTCGTGCCGCATGTCTTCCCGGCATTGATCGCTTTCGCCACGGCGCGATCTGCGCCATCATTCGGCCTTCCACAAGGGGAGGGCGGCGTTTCAATGGGTTATCGGTTGCGTTCGACGACGATGGTCGCGTTGGGAATTGTGCTGGCGAGCGGCGCTCAGGCTCAGGCACCCGCACAGAAACCCACCCCCTCCGCACTGTTCGCAGGAACGATCGCGCAGGTCGGGCTGATGCGCGTCAATGTCGATGCCGATGGCGGACGCGTGCTGGTCACTTTGCCCCGGCCGGACGCGGACGGCGTTGCCGCGCGCTATCTTTACACGCCGATGCTGCGATCCGGGCTGGGAGCGGCACCGGCCGTGCTCGATCGCGGCCGGATCGGCGACACCCAGCTTCTCGTCTTCCGCCGTATCGGCAAGAAAGTCGCGATCGAGTTCGAGAATCCGCGTTTCCGCGTGCCCAATACGCCCGGTGCGCGTTCGCCCGATTTCGCGACCTCCCTGGTGTGGATGGGCGATATCGCGCATGTCGCGGCGGATGGGGCGATCACCGTCGATATCGCGTCGTTCCTCGCCGCCGACATTCTCGGCATCGCGCGCGCGCTGGGGCAGGAGGGTGACGTGTTCGGCACGGGCAGCGGCCCGCAGGGCGCCGGGCGCGGCTTTCGTATCGATCCCGCGCTTTCCGCGGTCGATGCGGGGTCCGCCAAAGTCTTTCCCCGCAATGTCGAGATCGACGCGATCCAGACCTATGTGTCGGACCAGCCGGGCGACGAGGTGACCAACATCGCACCCGATCCGCGTCGTGTGACGCTGAGCGTCCATCACAGCTTCGTCGCGCTGCCGCCGCCGGGGTTCCGGCCGCGTCCGCTGGACCCCCGCGTCGGCGGAATCTCGAGCCAGGCGATCGATTACGGCGCGCCGCTGGGGAGCGATGTGGTGCGCGACTATGCCAATCGCTATCGGCTGGAGAAGCTCGATCCTGCGGCGTCACGTTCGCGCGTCAAGGCGCCGATCATCTGGTATGTCGATCGCGCCGCGCCCGAACCGATCCGTTCGGCGCTGATCGAAGGCGGCAATTGGTGGGGCAAGGCGTTCGACGCCGCCGGCTATGTCGACGCATTCGAGGTACGGCTGCTGCCCGAGGGCGCCGATCCGCTCGATGCGCGCTACAATATGATCAACTGGGTCGATCGCGCGACGCGCGGCTGGGCTTATGGCCAGCAGATCGTCGATCCGCGCACCGGTGAGATCGTGCGCGGCATGGTCGTGCTCGGTTCCGAACGCGCGCGTCAGGATGTCGAGATCTATCAGGGGCTGGTCGGTACCGCGATGACCGGCCGGGGCGGGCCCAATGATCCCGCCCAGCTCGCGCTTGCGCGGCTGCGCCAGCTGAGCGCGCATGAGATCGGCCATTCGATCGGTTTCCAGCACAATTTCGCGGCGAGCACGCAGGATCGCGCGTCGGTGATGGATTATCCGGCGCCGCGCATCGGACTGGTCGATGGCAAGCCCGATTTGTCCGACGCCTATGGCGTGGGCGTCGGCGCATGGGATGTGGCGAGCGTCGACTGGCTCTATGGCGAGCCCGCACCGGGCGCCGACGTCCAGGCCGCGGTCGATGCGAAAGCCGCTGCGATCGTCGCCGCCGGCTGGCGCTATACGCAGGACGATAATGCCCGCGCCGCCGATACCGGCCAACCCTGGGCCGCTTTGTGGGATGACGGCCCCGATCCCGTCGCCGAGCTCGACCGGATGATGACGGTCCGCCGTGCCGCGATCGAGAATTTCGGTCTGCGCAATCTGGCGCCGGGCGAAACCGTCGCCAATCTGCGTCGCCGTTTCGTGCCGATCTATCTGCTACATCGCTATCAGATGATCGCCGCGGCCAAGTCGGTCGGCGGCGTCGACTTCGACTATGCGGTGGCGGGTGACGGGCGCGAGGCGTCGTCGCCGGTGCCGGCCGCCACGCAGCGCGCGGCGATCGCGGCGGTGATGCGGACGATTTCGCCCGATGCGCTGCGCCTGCCCGCTCAATTGCCGCTATTGCTGTCGGCGCCGCGCAACGGCACGACCAACCGCCAGTTCGACATCGAGCTGTTCGGCACGGCGGGCGGGCCGGTGTTCGATCCGCTGGTCGCCGCCGACACTGCCGCGGCGCTGACGCTGAACACCTTGCTCGCGCCGAAGCGGCTTGCGCGACTGGAAATCCAGCGCGCCGTCGATCTCGGCATGCCGGGCGTTTCCGAATTGCTCGATGCGATCGAGGCACAGGTGATGCCGATGCGTGGCGATGCGCTGGGTCGCAGGGTTGTCACGCGCGCGATCGTCGTCATGGCGCAGACGGCGCGCCGGGCGGACACCCCGCCCGAAGCAGCGGCGCTGCTCGGCGACCGCGTCAATCGCATCGCGCAGCGCCTTGGCAAGGCCCAGGGCGGGGCGGACGAGCGCGCCTGGGCAGTACAGCTTTCCCGCCAGTTGCTCGACCCGGAGGCGCTGGACCGGCTGATTGCGGAACGCCCGCGCGCGCCCGCGATCCCGCCGGGCGATCCGATCGGCGATACAGACTGGATGGCGCCGCCGGGCAGGTAGGTCCTAGCGCAGATGGGTGCGGGCGAGTGCGATCCCTGCGAGATTTTGCGTCCGTTTGATATGCCGGATGCGTAAAGGCGCAGTGCCGGCGAGCGCGCGGAAAGTTGCCAGATGCACGACGGCGGCGCCCCGGCATGTCGTGGTGCCATTGGCCTGGGCGATGATGTCGGCGGCGTCGCCCATCAGCACGAAATCCTCGAGCCCGAGCGATCGTGCGATCCGCAGCGCCTGGATCAGCGCCAGCCATTCGGCGTCGAGCCGCGTGCCATGCCCCAGGTCACGCTCGATATGCGCCCGTCCCGCGACGACGACCGCGATCTCCATCGCGCCGGGATTGGGCCGGCATCCGCCGTCGAAGAAGATCTTCACGCGTGATGGCATGGCATGACCTCCTTAGGCTCCCTCCCGCCGCGGACGGTCACCGCAATCGTGCTGCCTCTAGCAGAGCGTCTTGAGATCCTCGGCCATCGCATCGAGCGCATCGGCGAAGGCGCCGTCCATCGCGCTCTGCAGTGTGTCGACGCCGCCCGACCAATAGGCGGTTCGCGATACGCGCCCGCGATAGCTCTTGTCGAAGGATCGGCCGGACGCGCCCTGTGCCTTGAGCTGTATCACGACATTGGCGCTGTAGGTTACCGCGGTGCTCGCGATCCATGCCGTCTGCAGCGTGAAACTGGCCGTGGGCGTTCCTTCGGTAGCGGCCTCGCCCTCGAAACCGGGCTTGATGCCGCGCGCCGTAAGTCCGCCCAGCACGGCCTGCAACCAGCCCCGCACATCCTGCGGGGCGAGCACACCGCGCTGTCCGATGACGCCGGCCATTTCGGGCGACCGGCGTGCATCGACGATATCGGTGAACCGGGCGGCGCAAACCGGCTCCGGTTGCGCCACGCCTGTGGCTGGAAAGGCGCGGTCCTTGAAGGTCGCCGTCAGTTGCGCCTGCGTCCGTTTGGCCGATACCGGCGGTGCGGCGGCGAGCTGTGCGAGCAGGAGCCCGGCACAGCCCCATCCGATCCCGCGCATAGGAGCCGGTCGAACGGCCATGTCGATCAGGACAGCGGCTGTGCGTGGATGAAACCGCCGGACCACAGCAATGTGCCGTCGGTGGTGTCCTGGATCCGGCCGGAGAAGCCACCGGCCACGCCCTTTTTCTTGTCCTTGGCGGACATCAGCTTGATGTCTTCGGCGGTCAACGCCAGCGTGCGCGGCATCAACTGGCCGATCTTGGCGAATGCCTGAGTCAGCGCCGCGCGTGCCACCTTGCCCTCATCGGCGCTCCACAGCGCCGCATTGGCGTCCATGTCCGCGCCGGGCGTCGGCAGTGAAACCACGCTGGTGATGCTCTGCGTATAAGCGAGATTTTTCGGGAACAGGCGCGATTCCGGCTTTGCCGCACTGGTCGCGGGAACCGCCTTGTTGGCGAATTCGATCTTCGCGACGACGCGAACGCTCGCGAAATCGGGCGACAGGTCATAGGAATATTCGATGAAGGCCACCTGCGCGGCCGTGCCGGCGTCCAGCACCCCGCTCTTGCCCAGCAGCGACGAATCCTTGCTGAACGCCGGTTCCACCGGTTGCAGCCAGGCGATGTCGGCGAGGCCCGCCTTGGTCGTCTCCAGCGACAGTGCGTCGGCATCGAAACCGGTCAGCGCGGCGCGCAGCGGCTCGATCGCGGCTTCTGCCTTCTTGGTACGCGACGCATTTTGAGAGGCTGCCAGCAGACCGCCGAGCATGCCGCCGCCGGTCGCCACCGCGATGTTCGACGGATTGATGTCGGTCTTGATCTCGGACTGCGCGACCATCACCTGCAACGGCCGGCCGGTCACGCTGCGCGTCTGCTCGGTCACGACATTGGCGGGCGCGGCGATCGCCGTCGACCCGACAGACGCGCCGGCGAGCGCCAGGCACAGGCTCAGATGAAACGCAGACTTCATGAAATTCCTCCCCAAGGGACGTCCGCGCACAATGGTGCGGGACGAGCGACCCCAAAGGCCCGCTACTGGCGCGTTGCCAGCATTTCAAGCACGTAAATGTCCCATGGACGACCCGGTCAAGAATTATGCCATGGGTTAGACTTGCTCGCTTCGGTTTGAATTCATGCGGCACAACATCGGAACTGTGAATCCGGAATATCGGCGGCAGTTTCTTGAATGCGGAGAGCAGCGATGCGGCGGAATGCCGCATATTTGCCGATCCAGGCACTGTCGGGTGCTCCACTCGGGAATGGCGCCGGTGTGCGTCTGGTTCGATAAGGCAGCGGGTCGGCTAGATTCAGCCTGAGAGGGAACCGATATGTTGTATAGGATCGCCATGGTGCTGGCCGTGCTTGGTGCCACTAATGGGGCATCGGCCGCCGCCCCGGCCGCGGACACGTCGTCCGAAGCTCTGCGGACCTGCGCGACCGGTCATGCGCTGGATCTTGCGGTGGTCGAGCCGGACAACACCGCCGAACACGTGTCCGAAACCGCATTGCAGCTCTGCTATCAGGAGAATCTCGAGGCGCAGACCGAATTCCGCGCCGAGCAGCTGCGCCTCGATCGCTCGATCGGCGCCGACGAACTGGTCGCGCGGTGGGATGTCCATCGATCTGAACTCCGCACATCGCTTGTCGCGGCCATCAACAGCTGCCGCGCGTCGCTGGCGGCGGGGGCCGCCCGGTGCGATCTGTCATAACTTGCGCGCGACGATATAGGGCCGGTTGTCATTGCCTTTGCTTGCATGGTTCTCCACGGCCAGTATCCCGAAGCCCGCATCGTCGATGAGCCGGCCCAGTTCGGATGCGCCGAAGATGGTCACATGCGGCGCTTTGCCGACCACGCGCATGGCAGGCAGGAGGACACGTCGGATGAGCGCGGCCATCTCGCCGACGCATGGCGTCTTGGAGATGAACAGGCCGTCCGATGCGAGCAAGGCGTGGATGCCGTGCAGCGTAGCGGGCACGTCGCGGACCAGATGGAGATAATTGAACGCCAGCACGGCATCGACCGGTCTCGCGTCCGACATCAGCGTTTCCACGGTTGCGGTCTGGAAGGCCAGCCCCGCGATCGGCGCGGCGGAGTGCCTGTCGCCGGCGATCGCGATCATATTGGGGGAGATATCGGTCGCGAGATAGGTCGCGACATCGCCCGCGAGCCGCAGGGCCGTCGTTCCGGTTCCGCATCCCAACTCGACGACCCGACCGTCCGGCTGCAACAGGCCGCGCGTCCGTTCCAGCGTGCGCTCATATCCGGCCTGATCGGCGACCGCGCTCCTGGCGTATTTCGGTGCGGCCCTGTCCCAGAAACGGGCGTCGTTCGCGAGACTCATGATCGGTGCTCCGTCGCTGGCACGGCTCGGGCGCTCGTCGTTCCAGCCTAGGTCTTGTCCTCCGCCAGGGTATGCGCGACGATCGCATTGGCATGGCCGTGGCCCATGCCATGATCGTCCTTGAGCATGGCGACCAGTTCCATATGCTTCGCCGCGCCATGGCTGCGCACCAGCGCTTTCCATTCGGCGATGGGGCGGCCGTATTTCTTCTCGATGGACGGGAAATAGGACGCGGGGCCCTTGATCGGTTCGTTGGTCATGCGGCGATTAGAATGGCCGGACATGTCCCGGTCAAGTCCGTCGGCGGCCGATCTTCGGATTGAGAGTGACGAACTCAAGCCAATAGCCATGCGAATGCGCGGGCGATGAACGCGCGACCGTCCGATTCGACGGGGGCGGCATGGGCCATCAGAATTTTCTCGATGGGCCAGGCCAGGATCCGGTGAAGTGCCGCGCGTGCGACACTTCGATCGAGGAATGTCAGCCGGAATTTTCTGGGGACCGCCGGCTCGGGCGCCGTCATGAGATCGATTTCGGCAATCCTGGCTCTCCAGCCCGCGAACCATCCTGGCTCGAAATGTTGTATCAGGTCGGTGAAGATCGCCGTGCGGCTCTTTCGGTGGAAGAAGACGACTTCGGTGATGATCGGATTGCCCCGGACAATGACCTGATCGATCTCCCCCGACCAGTCGGGCGCGGGATCGTCGTCGAGATCGGCATCGAAGACGATATCCTTTCGCCGCTTGCGCAGTCCCGGCGGCGCATGAAGCCTGGCGCCGGGATAGGCCGTATGCCACTCGCTGATGAACAGGTGATGGTGCGCGTTTGGCGCGACGATATCACGCACCTGACCAAGCGCTTCGACCGCCGCGCGGAGTCCGTCGGAAAGCGCGATGGGCGACCAGATGAAGAGTGCACCATCCGAGAGGCGGATGACGGCCATGCGTGTCGGATATCGGAAGCCGGCGACGACCGCGACCGGGCCGTCCGCGATCCAGATCCCGTCGTCAAAAGGCCGCAGCATCGCGAGGCTCGTGCCGGGATCTCATCCGTCTTCATCCCGGAAATCGATCCGCATCACCAGCCGCCTCGGTGTCGGATGGCCGATCTCGACGAAGCCGGCCGCGGCGAAGATACTCACGCTCCCGACATGGAGCTCGCCCCAGGGTACATCCTGCCCTGGCCGGGTGATCATCGGATAGGCTTCGAGCGCGCGAGCGCCATGTTCGCGCGCGAAATCGACGGCGGCGCAGGCGAGCGCCCGGCTAATACCGCGCCGCCGATAACCGGCGCGCGTGTGGAAGCAGGTAACGGCCCAGATGCCGGTATCGTGCCGGTCCTCGTCCCGGTCGATCCAGGGCACCCGATAGACGCGCAGCAGCCCGGCATAGGCGGGGCGCGGTTCGACGGCGCACCAGCCGACCGGCTCGTCGCCGAACCAGGCGACCAGGCCGCTGGTGGCGCGCGCATCGGGGCGGCCGCAATTCGCCTGTTCGCGCAACCGCGCTGAGCGCACCGCGACGGGGACCTTGCCGAAGGATTCGCCGGGCGCCAGTCGGTAACGCTGGCACTGGCATTTATAGCCGTCACCGCGCGCGCCGAATATCGCGTCCAGATCGCGCCCGTTCGCCATATTGGCGGGCCTGATCGCAATCGCCGCATCCGTCGTCATCTGCGCCGCGCCCATTGGGAAAAGGACCGTGTATCTGGCGGGGCGGCGGCGGCGCGTCAACCAGAGTGGGGCTATGACGGCCGATCCCGGCTGCGGGATGACAATTTCGCCGAAGAACTTCGCTGGACTTGAGTCAGTTGGCCCGACCAGCGCACGTCCGCGCCTGTTGCGCCCATCCCCCTGCTGCCCCAGAGTTGGGTGGAATGCGTGATTGTCGTGAGGAAACGGGATGGCGAAGGCCAGGAAGAAGACGCTGCCCAAGGATTTCGGGACCTTGCTCGAACAGGGGGATTTCGATGCGATCCGGGCGGTGTTCGATCATTGCGACGTCGATGCGCGCGGGGGCTATACGAAGCAGACTGCGCTCGCGTTCGGATTTTGCAGCGACCGGTTGACGCACTGGCTGGTCGAGCGGGGGGCGGATATCGCCGCGCGCGACAATTATGGCGAAACGCCGCTGCATGCTCATGCCGGCCATTGGCAGGGGCGGATCGATGTACTGCTGGCGCTGGGCGCGGTGGTGGATGCGCGCGACGACCGGGGCAATACGCCACTCCACGCGGCCGCGCGCGCGGGCAATAGGCAGGCGGTCCGGCTGTTGCTGGAGCATGGCGGGGACGCCGACGCGCTCGACAAGAGCGGCCTGACGCCCCTGGCATTGGCGCTGCACCAGTGCAGCAACGCTACGATCGAGGGCGTGGCGGCTGTCGCGGCGCTTCTGCTCGATGTCCCGGCGCCCCGGCCGGCCGGGTTTCGCGCGATTGCCGGGCGCATGTTTGGGCGGGGAAAAGCGGGCAATGTACGGGTGACGCCGGAGTTGCAGGCGCAGGTCCGGCGTATCGGCGCCAATTTCGAATTCCATCGCGCCGGTTTCAATCCCGACATGCTGGAGGCGACCAGTGCCGCGCTCGACCGGCTCTATGTGCTGTTCGATGTGCCGCCGGCTCCGCGCCGGACGATGCATGACGGCAAGGCCGCGATCATGGCGAAGGGCGACCGGTGGGAGGATCGCCATCAGGCATTGTGGGAATTGCTGGTGCCGTCCAGCGGCGCTGCGGCGACCGTGCAGGGGGAGGTCATTCGCATTTCGGGACGCATCCATGACGAGATCGAGCGCAATGGCGGAGCCAATTGGGATGCCGATTTCCGGAAGATGGCTGACGCGTTCGTCGGCCATGTCGGTTCAGGTGTCCCGCTTCCTGAAACGGATCGGACGAAGGCTGCGGCGCTTGTCGCGGGGGCAAGGCGCGGCAATGGGGATGTGCGGCCCTTATGCGAGCTGGCTGTGAACTGGGTCGCGCTCAATCCCGACCCGGTCGCGCTGTCGGCACCCGATTATCGGCGCTGATCGCGGCCGCCCATCGCGGTCCTGAACCGCAGCGACGAAATCGTCGTGCGTGAGGTCCGCGCCATGGCGGCGGGAAATCTGGTGGGCCCAGTAGGTCTCGCACCTACATCCTGCCGTAATCTGCGGCGCGCTCTGCTTTAAGCTACAGGCCCAAGCCGACCTGATAGTCGCGATCCGCTAAGAACTGGTTACGAAAATGAATCGCCGATGCGTTTTCTGTGGATTGGCAACGGCGCGGCGCTTCGGCCGCACGCCGCGTCGCGCCAAGGGTTTCCGCCGGGCCGTTCCGCTGGTGAAACATTGCCTGGCTTGCCTGGGCATGGGCCGGATCGGCGGATATTGCCCATAAATGTGGAGCGAGAAGGGACCATGGGAGTGAAAACGCTGCTGGCGCGTATCATGGCGGCTTTGGTTGCGGCGCTGCTGCTCGGTCATATGTCGGCCGTGCTGGCGCAGAAGCGCATCGCTTTCAGCTTCGACGACGTCCCGCGCAAGGCCGGCGGTTTCTTCACACCCGATACGCGCACGCGCAAGTTCATCGCCGCGCTGAAACGCGCGCGCATCCGCCAGGCGGCCTTTTTCGTCACGCCCGGCAACCTCGACGCACCTGACGGCAAGGGCGGGGAGGCCCGGATCGCTGCCTATGTGCGTGCCGGCCATGTCATCGGCAATCACAGCTACAGCCATCTCTGGCTGTCGAAGACGCCGGCCGGCGATTATATCGCCGATCTCGACCGCGCAGCCGCCTGGCTGAAGGGGCGGCCGGGCTATCGGCCCTGGTATCGCTATCCCTTTCTCGATGAGGGCCGCCGCGATCTTGCCAAGCGGGCGGAGGTGCGCGCCGCGCTGGCCGAGCGCGGGCTCACCAACGGCTATGTCACCATCGATAATTACGACTGGCATCTGGACGGTCTGGCGACGCGGGCAAGGGCGGCGGGCCGGCGCATCGACATGGCCGCGCTGCGCGACCTGTATGTCGAGACTCTGGTCGGTGCCGCGAATTTCTATGACGGCATCGCGCGAACCGCGCTGGGGCGTCAGCCGGTGCAAGTGATCCTGCTCCACGAAACCGATCTCAACGCGATGTTCGTCGACGATCTCGCCGCCGCGCTGCGCGGTGACGGGTGGGAGATCGTGCCGATCGATGAGGCCTATCGCGATCCGATCGCCGCGCGCGAGCCCGATGGCTGGTTCACCAATGGCGGACGCATCGCCGCGCTTGCCCAGGAAACCGGTCGTGCGCCGAAAGACCTGATCGATCCGCGCACCGACGAAGATGTGCTGACCGCATTGTTCGACGCGCGCGTGCTGAAATGATGAAGTGCGGAACGTCGGCACCCGCATATCTCCCGACGCTGGTCGATGGCAGCATGTGATTGGTCGAAAGCAGGCAGGGTTTTCAGGCACCCCGGCATGAGGGACTCACGGTCCCTCAAGGCCGTTGCCGATGCGTAACCCGTCGATGGTGGCCGTGCGTGCGCGTTTCCGCCATTCTGCGGCCAGGCATTGATCGATGTGCTCTTGGGCACGAAAATCCTGCGGATTTTGGCTGTTTCCGGTCGCGAGTGCGTTCGATGAGCGGCGGGGGAATAAAGGCGGACGATGGCGCTCCATGCCCCCTCGCAGGATCGGCTTTCGATCATTACCTATGCGCCGATGCTCTTTCGCTTGGCGACACGGTTTCGAGGGGATAGAAGCCGCGTTGGCGCGATATAGTGTATTGCGCGTGTAAGACAGTTGTGCGATCTGGAAGCGGATGATGAGCGAAGCCAATTTCGAAACGATGCGTGCGGCGATGGTGTCGAACCAGCTGCGGACTTCAGCCGTGTCCGACACGAACGTGGTCGACGCGATGCGCGCTGTCCCGCGGGAGGCGTTCATGCCGGCGGATCGGGCTGCGCTTGCCTATATCGACACGCCCGTTGCTCTTGGGGAAGGGCGCGCGATCAATCCGCCGCTGGTGACCGGCCGGCTGCTGACCGCGCTGGCGCCGCGCTCCGGTGAGCGTGCGCTCGTGGTGGGCGCCGCGACCGGCTATGCCGCTGCGGTGCTGGCCGAACTCGGCCTGAGCGTGACCGCAGTTGAAGAGAATACGACGCTGACCCGCTTCGCCGAAGGCGCGCTGGCCGGCACAAAGGCCGCGACGGTGGTGAACGGGCCGCTTGCTGAAGGCTGGGCCGCGAATGCGCCTTATGACGTGATCCTGGTCGATGGGGCGATCGAGCAGGTGCCCGACGCGCTCAAGGCGCAGCTCGCCGATGGCGGACGTATGGCGGCCGTGCTGGCCGAACGCGGCGTCACCCGGCTGGCATCGGGCCGCAAGGTCGGCGATTCCCTGGTGCTCGGTGATTTCGCGGATTCGGAAGCGGTGTCGCTGCCCGGTTTCGCGGTGCCCGCGGGCTTCGTTTTCTGAAGAAGGTTTCGAGCGTGCTGAGAACGAAATTCAGATCACTCGCGGGGGTTGCCGCGGTCGCGGCACTGGGCCTTTCGTTCGCTGCCACACCCGCATCGGCGGAAACGCTGCGCGAGGCGCTGACCCGCGCCTATAACACGAACCCGACGCTGACCGGCGATCGCGCGCGCCAGCGTGCCGAGGATGAGAATGTGCCGCTGATCCGCGCACAGGGCCTGCCCAATGCCAGCGCGACTGCCGAATATACCGAAAATGCGGCGGGCACCGCCGGCATCTTCCGCTCTGCGCGCAATGCGCAGGCCATCGCGCAGATCAATGTACCGATCTATCGTGGCGGTGCGGTGCGCAACGGCATCCGTGCGGCGGACACCCGCGTCGACGCGGGGCGGGCCTTTCTGCGCGGCACCGAATCGAGCGTGTTCAGCTCGGTCGTCGCCGCTTACCTCGACGTGATCCGCGACGAATCGATCGTTCAGCTCAACCAGGCGAATGTCGGCGTGCTCGACGTCAATCTGCAGGCGACCAACGACCGGTTCGAAGTGGGCGATCTCACCCGCACCGACGTTGCCCAGTCGGAAGCGCGGCTTGCCATCGCGCGCAGCCAGCTCGAGACCGCGCAGGCGAATCTGATCGCCAGCCGCGAACGCTATGTCCAGGTGGTCGGTACGCCGCCGGTCGACCTGCAATCGCCGCCGCCACTGCCCAATCTGCCGGCCACGCCGGAAGCGGCTGTGCAGGTGGCGCTGGTCGACAATCCCGATCTGGTCGCTGCAGCGAAGCAGCGCGATGCCGCGCGCTATGACGTCCGCGTCGCCGGCGCGTCGCGCCTGCCGCAGCTTTCGGCGGTTTCGGGTGGTCAGTATCAGAGCTTTCTGGGTTCGGTGCGCAACAACATCTCGGGGCTGACCAATTCGTCGAGCTCGGCGACCGTCGGTCTGCAGGCGACGCTGCCGCTCTATCAGGGCGGTGCGCCGTCGGCGCAGGTCCGCCAGGCGCAGGCGCGCGAAAGCCAGACGATCGAGCAGCAGATCGAGACGGAGCGAGACGTGATCGCCCAGGCACGCTCGGCCTATGCCAGATGGCAGGCCGCGAACGACGTGATCACCAGCTCGCAGACTGCGGTCGAGGCGAATCGGCTGTCGCTCGAGGGCGTTCGCGCCGAGAACAGCGTCGGCACGCGCACCATCCTCGACATACTGAATGCCGAGCAGGAATTGCTCAATTCGCAGGTGCTGCTCGTCACCGCGCGGCGCGACGCCTATGTCGCCGGCTTCACCCTGCTGGCCGCGATGGGCCACGCCGAGGGACGCGATCTCGGCCTCGATGGCGGTCCGCTCTATGACCCGGTCGACAATTACAAGCGCGTCCGCAACATCATCTGGGACTGGGGCCGCGATGCCACACCTGTTGCGGTTTCGACGCGAACCGTTGACACACCGGCCCAAAATCCGTCAGTAACAGCGTTACCGAAGCAGTAAGGCTGTGAAGATGGGGGACATCAGCAACGAGCCGTCGATGGAGGACATATTGTCGTCCATCAAACGGATCATCGCCGAAGACGCTGATACGTCGGCGGCGACCGCACGTGTCCGTGCGGCTGCGCGGCGCCGTTCTCCGCCGGTTCCCGCGGTTTCCGAGGAACCGGAGATCGATGACGAGGTTCTCGAACTGACCGACACGGTTGTCGAGAGCGACGCCTATGCCGAGGAAGAAGGGCCTGAGCCGATGAAGGAAGTCGCGGAGGATCCCGAGCTGATTTCCGAGCGGGTGGCAAAGGCCAGCCGTATGTCGCTCGAATCGCTTTCATCGCTGATCGTGAAGCCTGAGGCGGGCGCCAACACGCTCGAAGGCCTGGTGCGCGAGATGCTGCGCCCGATGCTCAGCGAATGGCTCGACGCCAACCTGCCCGCCGTGGTGGAGCGTATGGTCTCGCGTGAGATTCGCCGGATCACGGGCAAGGATCTTTAAGTCTGGCCTAGCCCCCGAGGGTTATCGGGGTTCCTGCTGACATTCGTTCATCGTCGTCGCTTCAGCGAAAGGGGGCGGCGTCCTCGCATCGCCACGCCCTGCGCTCAAACATGGCAGTCCCTGAAAAATGGGTCTATTGAGCACCCATGAAGACCTTGCTGCTCGCGAGCCTCACTGCGCTCGCCATCGCCCAGGCGCCCGGCGCCGCTATCGCCCGCCCCATGACTGCCGAGGATCTGGCCACGATGCATCGCATCGGCGCGCCGACGGTGTCGCCCGATGGCAAATGGCTGGCCTATTCGCTGAGCGAGACCGACCTTCCCGCCAATAAACGCCGCACCGATCTGTGGCTGCTCGACGTCGCGACCAAGGGAGCGGTGCCGGTCAAGATCGCCTCGGCGGCGGACAAGAACGAGCATGACCCCAAATTCTCGGCCGATGGCAAATATCTCTATTATCTGAGCAATGCGGCAGAGACCGAGCAGGTCTGGCGCGTCACGCTGCCCGGTGGAACCCCGGAGCAGGTGACGACCCTGTCCGCCGACGTCGCGGGCTATGCGTTGGCGCCGACCGGCGACCGCATTGCGATCTGGGGAGAGCGCCATCTCGGCTGCCGCGATTTCGCCTGTTCCACCGTCCGGTTCGCCAACACCGCGATCGGCAACGGCCGAACCTATGACAAACTGTTTGTCCGTCATTGGGACGAATGGGAGAACCCGAACGAACGCTCGCGCCTCTACGTCTTTCCGCTCGAAAACGGCAAGGCGGTTGGCACCGGCACCTCGGTGGTCGGCGAACTCGTCGGCGACACGCCGTCCAAACCCTTTGGCGGCGGCGAGGAGATCGCCTGGGCACCCGACGGCCGGACGATCTATTTCGCGCTGCGAGAGGCGGGGCGGATCGAGGCGACCTCGACCAATCTCGACATCTTCGCCAGCCCCGCCGACGGCAGCGCCGCGCCGGTCAACCTGACCGATGCCAATGACGCGACCGATACGCTGCCCGCCGTCTCACCCGACGGCAAATTTCTGGCCTATGTCGCGATGAAGCGGCCGGGCTATGAGGCCGATCGCCAGGTCGTCCAGCTCCGCAATCTCGCGACCGGAGAGACGCGTGCGCTGACCGAAGGCTGGGACCGTTCGGTCGGTTCGCTGGCCTGGGCGAAGGACGGCAGGAGTTTGCTCGTCACCGCGGGCGACGTACTCGACGATCCCGCTTTCCGAGTCGATGTCGCGAGCGGCAAAGCGACGCGGCTCACCCAGAGCGGCACCGTGGGCAATCTGACCCCGCTCGCCGACGGTGGGGCGATCCTGACGATCAATTCGATCCAGGCGCCGGACGATCTCTATCGGATGAGCAAGGCCGGCAAGCTCACCCAGCTCACCCGGGTCAATGCCGACAAGCTTGCGCAGATCGATCCGGTCAGCGTCGAGCGGTTCAGCTTCGCCGGTGCCGGCGGCGACGCAGTCTGGGGCCAGATCGTCAAGCCGCAGGGCGCAGTCGGCAAGCTGCCCGTCGCGCTGCTCGTCCATGGCGGGCCGCAGGGCAGCTTCGGCAATGGCTGGTCCTATCGCTGGAACCCGCGGCTGTTCTCGGCGCCCGGCTACGCCGCGGTCACGATAGATTTCCATGGTTCAACGGGTTACGGCCAAGCTTTCACAGATAGTATCAACCGTGACTGGGGCGGCAAGCCTCTTGAGGATCTGAAACTGGGCATCGTCGCTGCGGGTGCGAAGGATGCCGGGATCGACATCGCCAATGCCTGTGCGCTCGGCGGCTCCTATGGCGGCTATATGATGAACTGGATTGCCGGCCAGTGGCCTGACCGGTTCAAATGCCTGGTCCAGCACGACGGCGTCTTCGATGCGCGTGCCATGGCGTACGAGACCGAAGAGCTCTGGTTCGACGAATGGGAGCATGGCGGCCCCTATTACGAAAAGCCCGAAGAGTTCGAAAAATGGAACCCGGTCAATCACGTCGCCAAGTGGAAGACGCCGATGCTGGTGATCCATGGCGCCAATGATTTCCGCATTCCCGACACCCAGGGTCTCGCCGCCTTCACCGCACTCCAGCGCCGCGGCGTGCCCTCACGCCTGCTGCATTTCCCGGATGAGAATCACTGGGTGCTGAAGCCGCGCAACTCGATGCAATGGTATCATGAGGTCTTCGCTTGGCTGGATCAGTGGACGAAGGGGGACGGAAGCGCGACGCCGCGATAGCGGGGTTCCTCGCCGTCATTGCGAGCGAAGCGACGCAATCCAGGGATGTATCAACCGCTGGATTGCTTCGTCGCTTTGCTCCTCGCAATGACGGCGTGAGGAGATCGCCTGCCCAAATCGCAATGAGCAGTTGGAATCTGATGCGCTAGCCCGCTAAAGCCCGCCCATCATGACCGAACTCGCAAAGACCTTCGATCCGGCCGCCATCGAGGCGCGGTGGTACGACCATTGGGAAATGGGCGGACTGTTCCGCCCCGCGCGGCCCGACGCCGTCCCCTTCACCATCGTCAATCCGCCGCCCAACGTCACCGGCAGCCTGCATATCGGCCATGCATTGGACAATACGTTGCAGGACGTGCTGGTCCGTCATGCGCGCCTTCAGGGCAAGGATGCCCTGTGGGTGGTCGGCACCGACCATGCCGGCATCGCCACGCAGATGGTGGTGGAGCGCAACCTGAACTCGCAGGGCGTGAAGCGCACCGACATGAGCCGCGAGGCGTTCGTCGAGCATGTCTGGGAATGGAAGGCGCAATCGGGCGGGCAGATCACCCGCCAGCTTCGCCGGCTCGGCTGCTCGATGGACTGGAGCCGTGAACAGTTCACCATGGATCCGCATTTCAGCAGCGCGGTCATCAAGGTGTTCGTCGATCTCTACAATCAGGGCCTGCTCTATCGCGACAAGCGCCTGGTGAACTGGGATCCGGGCTTCAAGACCGCGATCTCCGATCTCGAGGTCGAGACCAAGGAGATCGCCGGCAAATTCTGGCATTTCCGCTATCCGCTCGAAGATGGCAGCGGCCATATCTCGGTCGCGACGACGCGCCCCGAAACCATGCTCGCCGACATGGCGGTCGCGGTGAATCCGGAGGACGATCGCTACAAGGCGCTGATCGGCAGCAACGTCCGCCTGCCGATCACCGGCCGGCTGGTTCCGATCGTCGCCGACGAGCATGCCGATCCCGAACTGGGCTCGGGCGCGGTGAAGATCACGCCGGGCCATGACTTCAACGATTTCGAGGTGGGCCGTCGCGCGGGCATCAAGGCTGCGGACATGCTCAACATGCTCGATGCCGAAGCGCGCGTCGTCCAGACCGCCGACGGGCTGGTGCCCGACGATCTGATCGGGCTCGACCGGTTCGAGGCGCGCAAGCAGGTCGTTGCCGCGATCGACGCGGCGGGTCTGCTGGAAAAGGTCGAGGATCGCACGATCCAGACGCCTTATGGCGACCGTTCGGGCGTGGTGATCGAACCCTGGTTGACCGACCAATGGTATGTCGATGCCGAGACGCTGGCGCAGCCGGCGATCGCGGCCGTGCGCAACGGCGATATCCGCGTCGTGCCCAAGAGCTGGGAAAAGACCTGGTTCAACTGGCTGGAGAATATCCAGCCCTGGTGCGTCAGCCGCCAGCTCTGGTGGGGCCATCAGATCCCGGCCTGGTATGGCGACGACGGCAAATGCTATGTCGCTGAGGACGAAACGGTCGCGCAGGCGCTGGCGGGCGAGGGCGTTACGCTCACCCGCGACAGCGACGTGCTCGACACCTGGTTCTCCTCGGCGCTCTGGCCGTTCGGTACGCTGGGCTGGCCGGAAGAGACCGAATTGCTCAAGCGCCATTATCCCAATGACGTGCTCATTTCCGGCTTCGACATCCTGTTCTTCTGGGATGCGCGCATGGCGATGCAGGGGCTGCACTTCCTGAAGGAAGCGCCGTGGAAGACGCTGTATCTCCATGGGCTGGTCCGCGCCGCCGACGGTTCGAAAATGTCCAAGTCGAAGGGCAATACCGTCGATCCGCTCGGCCTGGTCGATCGCTATGGCGCCGACGCGCTGCGCTTCACGCTGACCGCGATGGAAAGCCAGGGCCGCGACATCAAGCTCGACGAGAAACGCGTCGAGGGATATCGCAATTTCGCGACCAAGCTGTGGAATGCGACGCGCTTCGCCCAGTCCAACGGCATCGGCGCTTCGAAGACGTTGCGGGCACCCGATGCGGCACTGCCGGTCAATCGCTGGATCATCGCGGAGACGATCGAGACCGTGCAGAAGCTCGATCTCGCCTTTGCCGATTTCCGTTTCGACGAGGCGGCGAACACGATCTATCAGTTCACTTGGAGCCGTTTCTGCGACTGGTATCTCGAACTGATCAAGCCCATCTCGGTGGGCGAGGAACGCGGCCAGATCGATGACGAGACCAAGGCCGTTGCCGGCTGGGTGATCGATCAGATCCTCGTCATGCTCCACCCCTTCATGCCCTTCATCACTGAGGAATTGTGGCATGCGATGGGAGCGCGCGACTATGACCTCATCGTCGCCAAATGGCCGCTGGCCGACACTCATGCGCTCGATGCGGGGGCCGCGCAGGAGATCGACTGGCTGATCCGGCTGGTTTCCGAAGTGCGTGCCGCGCGCTCCGAACTCAACGTGCCGCCGGGCGCTCGCCTGCCGCTCCATGTTCGCGAAGCGGGCTCGACCACCGCCGAGCGGCTGACGCGGCAAGCGGCGGCGCTCGGCCGGATGGCGCGCGTCGAGGCGATCAGCCACGATCCGGCGCCGGAGGGTGGCGCGATCCAGATCGTGGTGGACGAGGCGACCTATATGCTGCCGCTGGCCGGTGCGATCGACCTGGACGCGGAACGCGCGCGCATCGCCAAGGCGATCGAGGCGGCCGCAAAGGAGCGCGATTCGCTGGCGGGCCGGCTGTCCAATCCGAGCTTCGTCGAACGCGCCAAGCCGGAGGCGGTCGAGAAAGCGCGAGCGGATCATGCGGAGAAGGCGGCCGAGGCCGAAAGGCTGCAGGCGGCACTGGCGCGACTGGGGTAAGCACTGGCGCAGTGACCGCTTTGGATGCATCTGCGCTCAACTTTCTCCGTCATTCCCGCGAAAGCGGGAATCCCGCTTTTCTGATCTCCGGATCGAAAAAATAAGAAGCGGGATTCCCGCTTTCGCGGGAATGACGTAGGGGCAAGGCGTCAGGGAGAAGCGGGATGGCCGAGACAGAGAAAAAGACCGGCATCCACGATCTCACCCAGGGTCCGATCACGCGCACTCTGCTGATCTTCGCGCTGCCGACGCTGGGATCGAACGTCCTCCAGTCGCTCAACGGATCGGTCAACGCCATCTGGGTGGGGCGTTTCCTGGGCGAGAATGCGATCGCGGCGACCGCGAACGCCAATATCATCATGTTCCTGATGTTCGCGCTGGTCTTCGGTTTCGGCATGGCGGCGACGATCATGGTCGGCCAGGCTTTCGGGCGCCGCGACGTCGATGCCGCGCGCCGCGCCATCGGCAGCGCTCTCGGCATGTTCGTGCTGCTGGCGATCGTGATCGCGGTGGTGGGCTGGATCTATTCCCCGCAGATCCTGCATCTGCTCGCGACACCGCCGGAGGCGGAGGTGATGGCGCTTGCCTATCTGCGGATCATCTTCCTGGTGATGCCGGCGTCCTTCCTGTCGGTGCTGCTGATGATGGGCCTGCGCGGCGCAGGCGATTCGATGACGCCGCTCTGGTTCATGGTGCTGAGCGTGTTGCTCGACATGATCCTCAATCCTCTGCTGATCCTGGGTGTCGGGCCGTTCCCCGAACTCGGCATCGCCGGATCGGCATTGTCCAATGTGATCGCGGGCTATGTCAGCGCGATCGCGATGGTCGTCTATATCTATGCGAAGGATCTGCCGCTGAGGTTGCGCGGGCCGGAACTCGCCTATCTCAAGCCCGATCCGGCGCTGCTCAGGATGATCCTGGCCAAGGGCTTTCCGATGGGCCTGCAGATGATCGTCATGTCGACCGCCGGTCTCGCCATGACCGGTCTCGTGAACCGCGAAGGGCTGCTCTACGCCGCCGCCTTCGGCGTGATCCAGCAACTCTGGACCTATGTGCAGATGCCCGCAATGGCGATCGGTGCGGCGGTGAGTGCGATGGCCGCACAGAATATCGGGGCAGGGCGGTGGGACCGGATCGCCCAGATCACGCGATCGGGCATTATCGCCAATCTTGCCATGACCGGTGCGCTCGTGCTGATCCTCGTCCTGTTCGATCGCTACGCGCTCGCGCTCTTCCTGGGCGGCGCCAGCCCGGCGATCCCGCTTGCCGCGCATATCCATCTGATCTCGGGCTGGAGTTTCATCCTGTTCGGCATCACACTGATCCTGTTCGGTGTGATGCGCGCGAACGGTGCGGTCTATGGTCCGCTCATCACGCTGGTCATCGCGCTCTATCCGGTGCGCCTGGGCTTCATCCTGTTGATGCGCGATACGCTGGGCCCCGACGCGCTCTGGCTCAGCTTCCCGATCGGTTCGCTTGTCACCGTCCTGCTCGCCATCGCCTTTTATCGCTCCAACAGCTGGCGTCGCGCGACGCTGATGGTGCCGCCCGGTCCCGAGGAATGCCGCGAGGCAGTCAATTCGGAAACCGAGCCGGCCGGGCGGTTGACACCGACGGCATGATGCGATGGCCCCGGACGTGATACAGCCCAGCCTGCCGATCTGCGTTGCGGCGCTCTACAAGTTCACGCCTTTCGCCGATTGCGCGGCGATCCGCGCCGATCTCGCCGAGATGTGCCACGCACAGGCGATCAAGGGGACTTTGCTGGTCGCGCGCGAAGGCATCAACGGTACGATCGCGGGATCCGATATGGCGATCGAGCAAATATTGGCGACGATCCGTGCGCTGCCGGGCTGCGCCGATCTCGACGTCAAATTCTCGCGCGCGGCGACGCTACCATTCCACCGGATGAAAGTGCGACTGAAGCGCGAGATCGTGACGATGGGAGAGCCCGATATCGATCCGCTCGCCAGTGTCGGGCATTATGTCGCGCCCATCGACTGGAATGCGCTGATCTCCGATCCCGGCACCATCGTCATCGACACGCGCAACGATTATGAAGTGGCGGTCGGCAGCTTTGCCGGCGCGATCGATCCGAAGACGCGCACGTTCCGCGATTTCCCCGCCTGGTTCCGCGCCGAGCGCGAACGCCTGCTGGGCGAAGGCAGGCCGCCAAAGGTCGCGATGTTCTGCACAGGTGGGATACGCTGCGAAAAATCGACGGCGTTCCTGAAAGGGGAGGGCCTGGACGAGGTCTATCACCTGCAGGGTGGGATCTTGAATTATCTGGAGACCATCCCCGCTGAGCGGAGCCTTTGGGAAGGCGAATGTTTCGTGTTCGATCAGCGGGTGACGGTTGGCCACGGCCTCGCGCCGGGCTCGTATACGCTCTGCCATGGCTGCCGCCGTCCCGTCGGAGCGACCGATCTCGCTTCGCCGCTCTACGTCGAGGGTGTCAGTTGCCCGACCTGCCATGCCGAGCGCACCGAAGAACAGCGTGCCGGCTATGCGGAGCGGCATCGTCAGGAGAGCCTGGCCGAGGCACCGGGCGAGGCGCATATCGGCGCGCGGCGTGACGACTAGGGCCCAGACCCATTATTAATGAGGCCGCGATGGTATCAGATCGGGATGAGCCGCCAGGAGGAGCGCGCAGCACGTGGCATCGCCACGTCCAAGCGTTCCGACGCCGCGGATCGCCCGATATGATGCCACCCTTCGGGCGAGGGGGAATTGGGTTCCTGACGTCGTTGCTCGATTGCCGGATAGCGATGCTATCCGGCGCACTCGCGCCTGGCCATGAACCCAATTCTCCCTCGTCACGGCCTCATCAATAATGGGGCTGGACCCTAGGCCGATCCTCTACAGCTTTCGCCGTTGCCCCTATGCCATGCGGGCACGGCTCGCGCTGATCGTCAGCGGTACGATCTGCGAGATCCGCGAAGTGAAGCTGGCCGACAAGCCGGCGGAGATGATCGCTGCATCGCCAAAGGCGACCGTGCCGGTGCTGGTGCTGCCAGACGGACGCGTGATCGACGAGAGCCTGGACATCATGCGCTGGGCGCTCGATCGGAACGATCCGGAGCACTGGCGCGACCATGCGGAGGATGCCTTGATCGCGACTAATGACGGGTCCTTCAAACATCATCTCGATCGCTACAAATATCCTGATCGTCACGCGTCCGATCCTACGGCACATCGCGGCGCAGGCCTGGAATTGCTCCGCGGACTGGAGGCACGGCTGGTCTCGAACGCCTACCTCTGCGGCGAGGCGCGAGGGCTGACCGATGCTGCGATCATGCCCTTTGTCCGCCAGTTCGCCGAGACCGATCGACTATGGTTCGACGCCCAGCCGCTGCCCAGCGTGCAGGCCTGGCTTGCACGCCAGCTTGCCGCGCCGCTGTTCGCGACCGCGATGATCCGCCTGGCTCCCTGGCGGGCAGGCGACACGCCGATCATCTTCCCGCACAGCTGAATGTCCATTTCGGGGGTGAGTCCGTCTTCCCAGGCATTTTTATCTCGGCTAATCCGCCGCTGTTACGAAGATAACGGGGAGGTTGCGTGATGCGTTGCTGGTCGAAAATGATCCGGACGGGCGTGTTGCTCTATGCGGCGGTGTCGTTGCCGGCCATTGCGCAGAGCTCATCCAGCGATACGATGGCGAAGATCGCCGACGATATCGTCGCCAACCGTCTGGCCGCCAATCCATTCCTGCCGCTCTATGCCGAGATCGGCGGCGGACGGAACGACATATTGATCGATATCAGCCCGGCCGCGATCGCGCGCAACAATGCCGAGGTCGATGCGCTGCTCGCCCGGCTCGACGCACTCGACCCGAAGACGCTGCCGGATCGTGCAGCGATCCGGGACTATGCGATCGCGCGGGAGATGCTGGAGGCGGAGCGGGGCCTGCGCGTCTGCCACAGCGAGCTCTGGACGGTCTCGCACATGGACGGCTGGCCGGGCAACTTCGCCAATCTGGTCGAACGCCAGCCCGTCGCCACTGCGAAGGATCGGGCCGATGCGCTCGCCCGCTGGGGCAGTCTGCCCGATTATATCGCCGCCGACATCGCCAATCTGAAACAGGGCATCGCCAAGGGCTATGTCGTGCCACGTTCGGTGGCGGTGCGCGTGCTGGCGCAGGTCGAGGGACTGATTACCGGGACGCCCGAGGCATCGCCTTTCTTCGTGCCCGCCAAGACCGTCGACGATGCCGCGTTCAAGGCGGCGTTCGCGGCCCTGATACGCGACAAGATCACACCGGCGATCCGTGGTTATCGGGACTTCCTGCGCGACACCTATATTCCCGCCGCGCGCGAAAGCCTGTCGGTGCTCGATCTGCCCGACGGCCGGGCCTGCTACAATGCCATGCTGCGCTCCTACACGACGCTCGACCGGCCGGGCGAGGATGTCGCGGCATTGGGCGAGCGCACCGTTGCCGCCAATGTCGCCGACGTCCGCGCCATCGGCAAGAAACTCTACGGCACCGACGATTTCTCGCAGATCGTCGCGCGGGTGAAGGCGGACCCGGAAGAGCGCTTCGCATCGAAGGAAGAGATTGTCGCCTATAATCGCGATGTCGTGGAGCGCGCCCGCACCGCAGTGGCCGCGCTGATCGACAATGTGCCGCAGCAGCCACTGGAAGTGCGGCCGATGACCGACGCGATGGAGGAGTCGGGCGCCAGTTCCAACTATACCCCCGCCGCCGATCCGGCGAAACCCGCGCTTTACATGCTCCAGGTCGGCAAGGTCGAGGATGCCCGCCGCGCCGACATGGCGATCACCGCGGTGCATGAAGGCTATCCCGGCCATCATCTGCAATTCGCCTATGCTGCGCGGCTGCCCAACAGCCGGCTTTCGAAGATCGGCTTCAATTCGGCCTATATCGAGGGCTGGGCGCGCTATGCCGAGCGCATGTCCGAAGAGATCGGCCTGCTCGATACGCCTCAGATGAAGATCTCCCGGCGCGCATGGCCCGCGCGCGGCATGGTCGCCGATCCCGGCCTGCACATCGGCAAATGGGATCGCGACCGGCTCGTCTCCTATCTGAGCGAAACCGGTCGTTTTCCGCCCGAAGTGGCAAAGGGGATGATCGATCGCATCGCGATCCTGCCGGGACAACTCACCGCTTATGATTCGGGCGGGCTCGAAATCCTGGCGCTCCGCGACCAGGCGCAGAAGGCGCTGGGCAAGCGCTTCGACATCAAGGCGTTCAATGCCGTGGTGCTCGGTGACGGCGTCGTGCCGCTGGCGCTGCTGCGCAAGAATGTGGAGGCCTGGATCGCCAGCCGGAAGTAGGGGGCCTGAAAGAAAGTGAGACTTTTCGGAAAGGCGCCGAGCCAAGGCTTTTTTGCTTCGTCACCCTGAACTCGTTTCAGGGTCCATGTCGGGATCTTCGCTGTCGCGTGGGTTGTGGCATGGATACTGAAACAAGCCCGTCCCGAGCTTGTCGAGGGGTTCAGCATGACGGGATGGTGGCTTGTCGGCGACAGGCCTCACCCTTTCGGTGCCGCAACCTCGATAATCCCCGCCGCCACGCGGGCGACCACGGGGGTTTTCGCCAGCACTTCGCCGTCGATCGAGATCGCCAGTGGCGGTTCGGTGCGAACCTTGATCTCCCGTCCCGAAAAGCTCTCCACCGTTTCCTTGCGTGCATCGAGGCGGAAGAAGCTGGTGAACCAGTTCCACACCAGCCGGCGTTTGACATGGCCGGTGACCGCCTGGACGATGATCTCGCCGCTGTCGGGCTCGGCGTCGTCGATCAGTTCGGTGCCGCCGTGGAACGCACCGTTGGAGATGCGAACCTCCACCACTTTCAGCCGGGTTTCCTTGCCGTCCTGCTCGACGATCAGGACAAAGGGTTTGAAGCGGAAGAATTTCCACACCGCCCACATCAGATAACCGGTCCGCCCCAGCGCGGCTTTCAGCCCGTGCGGCACGGTCTCGGCGATCAGCGGCGAGATGCCGATCGCCGCGCAATTGGCGAAATAGTCGCCGTCGACCATGCCCAGGTCGATGCGGCGGAAATGACCCGCACCGATCACGTCCATCGCACCCTGCAGGTCGAGCGGGATGCCCAATGTCCGCGCGAAACTGTTGGCGGTGCCGAGCGGCAGCACGCCCAATGCGACATGTTCACCGACCAGCAGGTCGACCAGTCCGCTGATCGTGCCGTCGCCGCCGCCCAGGATCACCATGTCGGGCTTGTCCGCCAGCGCGCGACGCACCGTCGCTTCGAGCAGGCTCGGCCGACGCACTTCATATGCCTTGACGGAAAATGGCAGATTGTCCGCCGCTGCCCTGGCCTTGCGGAAGAGCTTGCGCCCCTTGCGCGACTGGGCGTTGACGATCAGCGCGGCGGAGCGGATGGTTCGCATCGATGCACAACGCATGGCGGGCGGTCCGGGCGCAAGACATTCTTTCATGGACGCCCGTGCGCGGGCGAACGCAGGGACTTGCGGTCGCGCGCCCAAAGTCCGAAAGCAGCGGCCATGACCGCCGCATTTCCCGCTCTGCGCCTTCGTCGCACCCGCTCTGCGCCGTGGAGCCGATCGCTCCATGCCGAAACCGTGCTGACTCCCGCCGATCTGATCTGGCCGCTGTTCATCTGCGAAGGGGAGGGCGTCGAGGAACCTGTAGCAAGCCTGCCCGGCGTTTCGCGCTGGTCGGTCGACAATATCGTCGCGCGGGCCAGGGACGCGCGCGATCTGGGTATCCCGTGCATCGCACTGTTCCCCAATACCCCGCATGACCGGCGCACCGATGGTGGCGAAGAAGCGCTCAATCCCGACAATCTGATGTGCCGCGCCATTCGCGCATTGAAGGATGCGGTACCGGAGGTCGGCGTGCTGACCGACGTCGCGCTCGATCCCTATACCGCGCACGGCCATGACGGGCTGCTCGATGCGGCCGGCTATGTGCTCAACGACGCGACCTCGGAGGTGCTGGTGGGGCAGGCGCTCAATCAGGCGCGTGCCGGTGCCGACATAATCGCGCCGTCCGACATGATGGATGGCCGTGTCGGCGCGATCCGTGCCGCGCTGGAGAGCGAGGGCTTCGTCAACGCGCAGATCATGGCTTATGCCGCCAAATATGCGAGCGCATTCTATGGCCCGTTCCGCGATGCCGTCGGTTCGCGCGGGCTACTGAAGGGCGACAAGAAGACCTATCAGATGGATTCGGCCAATAGCGAGGAGGCGCTGCGCGAAGTCGCGGCCGATCTGGCCGAGGGTGCCGACAGCGTGATGGTGAAGCCTGGGCTGCCCTATCTCGACATCGTTCGCCGTGTGAAAGATCGGTTTGAAGTACCTGTTTTTGCTTATCAAGTCTCCGGTGAATATGCGATGATCGAGGCATCGGCGGCGACGGGCGCGGGTGAGCGCGACGCGCTGGTGCTGGAGACGCTGATGGCGTTCAAGCGCGCGGGCTGCTCGGGGGTGCTCACCTATCACGCGGCGCACGCGGCGCGGCTGCTCTCGTAAACGCTGCCTTAACCATGCTTCCCCCATTGGATCCGACGAAGATGGGGGATTTTTCGGCATGGCGACGATCGCGGAGTATTCGGGGATGAGCCGGATGGGGCGGGGCCCATTGTTCGTCGTTACGATCCTGACCGGATCCTTCCTGCTGTTCCTTGTCCAGCCGATGATCGCACGTATGGCGCTGCCCCGCCTCGGCGGCGCGCCGGCGGTGTGGAACAGCGCGATGCTGGTCTATCAGGCATTGTTGCTTGGCGGCTATGCCTATGCCCATGCCATCGGCCATTTGGCCCCTGCGCGTCAGGCACTGATCCATCTCGTCCTGTTCGCCGTTGCCGCGCTCTGGCTGCCGATCGGCTTGATTGCGAGCAATCCGCCGGCGGATGCCGCGCCGGTGATCTGGGTGCCCTGGCTGCTCGCGCTGTCGATCGGCCCACTTTTCTTCGCGGTTGCCGCGCAGGCGCCCTTGATGCAGCGCTGGTACGGCATCGCCAGCGGCGGGCGCGATCCCTATGCGCTCTACGCCGCATCGAATCTGGGCAGCTTTGTCGGGCTGATCGGTTATCCGCTGATCGTCGAGCCGCGCCTGTCGATCGCGGGGCAGAGCGCGCTGTGGAGCGGGGGCTATGCGCTGCTGGCTCTGCTGGTCGTCGCCTGTGCGCTCACCCTGCCACGGTCGCGGGGGGCCGTGGTCGAGGTGCAGGCCGAACGCAGCGAGCGGCCGACTTTTGTCCGCTGGCTCCACTGGATCGTCCTGGCTGCCGTGCCTTCGGGCCTGATGCTGTCGACCACCACGCATCTGACCACGGATATCGTGGCGATGCCCTTGCTCTGGGTGATCCCGCTTGCGCTCTATCTGCTCAGCTTCAGTGCGGTTTTCGCGACGAATCGCGTGATCGCCGATGCGGTGACGCGGATGGCCCCGTTGCTGATCCTGGTGCTCGGCGGTTTCGCGCTGCTTGACGACGAGGCGCGGCCGTTGCTGCGCGCGGGGCTTAGCCTGTTGCTGCTGTTCGTCGTCGCGGTCGCGCTGCATACGCGGATGTACCGCCTGCGCCCCGCACCCGACCGGCTGACCGGATTCTATCTCGCAATGTCGATCGGCGGCGTGATCGGTGGGCTTTTCGCTGCACTGCTGGCACCCATCACTTTCGACTGGACTTACGAACATCCGATTCTGATCGTCGCCGCCGCGCTGCTTGTGCCGCAGGCCCATTGGCTCGCGGCACTCGACCGCGCTTGGGGATCGGGACAGCGCGCCCGCATGCTGGCTCTCGTCATCTCGCTCGCCAGCCTGCTGGCTTTCGTTCTGAGCGTCTCGGGCGGGAAGGCGATTGCGGGTGCGGTGGTTCTGGTCCTCGGTGTCCTCAGCATCGGACGCGCCATTCCCTTCACGGCGGCGCTTGCCGCGCTGCTGATGATCTTCGGCGGCTGGCAATCCGTTGCCGCTTCGCTCACCGCAAACGCGCGCACACGCAGCTATTTCGGCGTTTATACCGTCACCACCGACCATCAGACACAGGTGCGGCGCCTGGTCCACGGCACCACCGTCCATGGCACCCAGCTTTTGACCGCCGGCCAGGAGAGCGAACCGACCAGCTATTATGTCCGTCGATCGGGCGTCGGTCGCGCGCTGACCATGTTGCCGGCGCTGGCGGGGGCCAATGCCCGTGTCGGGATCGTCGGGTTGGGGGCGGGCACGCTCGCCTGCTACGCGCGGCCCGGACAGTCTTGGCGCTATTATGAGATCGATCCCGCAGTCGTCCGCATCGCGCGCGACTCCGGGCAGTTCAGCTTCCTCTCGCGTTGCGCGCGCGGCGCACCGATCGAGATCGGCGATGCGCGGCTGACGCTGCAATCGGCAGCGCCTGCGAGCCTCGACCTGCTGGCGCTGGACGCCTTCTCGTCCGATGCGGTGCCAATGCATCTGCTCACGCGCGAGGCATTCGGCATTTACCGTCGCACCCTCACGCCACGCGGCCTGTTGCTCGTCCATATCTCCAACCGTTATCTGGATATGGAACCCGTGATCGCCGCGGCCGCCCGGGACGGCGGCTGGCATGGCGCGATCCTGCCCTATTTTATCAGCCGCGATCCGAATCCGGTGCCGCAAGGCGCCAGTTCGGTCTGGATCGCGTTGTCGCCGGACGCCGAAGTGATTGCACGATTGGCTGCGCCCGCCGTAAAGGACCCGTCCGGCAATTGGCGGGCGCTTCGGACCAAGCCAGGCTTCGCCGCATGGACCGACGATTTTTCGAGCATCCTGCCGCTGGTCAAGGCATGGGCGCCGTGATGCGATAACAGGGGAGGGGGGAGCATGGCCGAGACGATCCTGGAGACCGATCGGCTGATCCTGCGAACCTGGGACGATGCCGATATCGATCCGTTCCAGGCCCATCTCAACACGCCCGCAGTGATGCGCTGGCTTGGCCCTTTGCGCACGCGCGCCGAGATGGAAAAGACGATGGCGCGCGTCAACGCATGGCAGGCCGAACATGGTCATTGCTTCTGGCTGATCGAACGCAAGGCGGACGGCGCACTGCTCGGCATGTGCGGGATCAAGCGCGTCGATGCCCAGGGTACCGATCTGACCGGCGAGTTCGAGGTGGGCTGGCGCCTGCGCGAGGATAGCTGGGGGCAGGGCTATGCCAAGGAAGCAGCGATCGCATCGATCCGCCGTGCCTTCGACGTGCATGGCGCGCAGCGCGTGGTCGCCTTCACCGTAGCGGGCAATACCGCATCCTGGGGGCTGATGGAGCGGCTGGGCATGGTCCGCCGCGACGATCTGGAATTCATCGATCCAGCCTATGGGCCGGATCTCAACCCCACCATCGTCTATGTGACGGAGAGAGACCAATGGACGGCGTGAGCATCATCAGCTTCAACGGCAAGACGCCGCGGATCGACCCCAGCGCCTTCGTCGCACCCGGCTGCCGCATCATCGGTGATGTGGAGATCGGTCCGGAAGCCAGCATCTGGTATAATTGCGTGCTCAGGGGCGATGTGAACGCCATCCGTGTCGGCGCGCGCACCAACATCCAGGACGGCACCGTCGTCCATTGCGATTCGGGGCATGACGGTCTTGGCGGCCATGCGACGATCATCGGTGAAGATGTGCTGATCGGCCATCTTGCCATGGTCCACGGCACCACGCTCAGGGATCGCAGCTTTGTCGGGCTTGGTGCGATCACCATGGACGGTACGGTGATCGAATCGGGCGGAATGCTCGCCGCGGGCGGCATGTTGACCCCCGGCAAGATCATCGGCGCGAACGAGATGTGGGGCGGTCGTCCGGCGCGGCTGATGCGTACGCTGACCGACGATCAGGTGACCGGCAATCTCAAGGGCGTGGAGGGCTATCGAGTGCTCGCCAAGGCCCATGCGGCGGTGCTCAGGGCTGGCTGAGCTGGCTCCGGAGCGCGGCCAGCCGCTCCACCTGCCGATTATAGATGCCCTCGATTTCCGCCTGCGCCGCTGCCGCGTCGGCGACGCCCCCCAGCGCAGCATCCTGCGAGGCGCGGTCGGCCAACGATACGTAGAGCGAATCGATCTCGGTCATCGCGCTCGCGGTCGGCGCGCGCGTCGCGTCGAGCCCGGACAGCTGGGTTTGTGCCGCGATCCAGGATTCGCTCGACGGATTCGCGCCGCGCGCGGCCGAAACCGCGCGCTCCGCGGCCGGCAAGGCCGTCGAGAAATCGGCTTCGCCCTTGCGTGCGCCCGCCAGCATCCGCGCGAGATCGGCGGACAGTCCGGCATCGGCCGGCTTCGCGGCAACGGGCTCGGGCGTCGGCTCCACATCGCTGCGCTGCTCGACGGGGCGCGGGGCAAGCGAAGGAAAATCGCCAGCGGGCGCGGTGCAGGCGGCCAGCGCCAGCATTGCGAGAAGCGTGATAAGGGGGCGTTGCATCGGCCATTCTCCTATCCTGCGCAGAAATGCATCGCAACGGGGTTGCGCAGTTGAAATGACCGGACTATGTGACCGCCTCCAATGCGCGCCCGTAGCTCAGCTGGATAGAGCATCAGACTACGAATCTGAGGGTCGGACGTTCGAATCGTTCCGGGCGCGCCAGGATTTCCGCCGTTTCTCGCCAAGTGCGAGGGACGGCGTTTTCCTTTCCGGCGATCGGCTGACATCACCGCAACGATTTCCGGCATGGGGCCGGCGCCAGCATTGAAGCTGCGCTCATGGAGCACCATTCGGACCGTTGACGCGCTATGCCGGCCCCGCGCTTGATCGCGGCCGTGCGACGATCGAAATTGATCGACTCGAAGCGGACTGCATCGCAGACTTGCGGATCGGGTCGGAGGGAATTGGGGGCGCTATGCAAGATGCATTGCTGGGTGTGGCGATCGGGAGTCTGGCGGGGCTCCTGATAATCACGATGATCTCTTTGGGATTGAAGTTCTTTGTCGCCCTGCGATCTCCGCCGACGCAGCGTGCCGCCTGGACGGCGGGTCTCTCCTACATCCTCACCACGATGATCTTCGTTTTCGGCGGAGTGGAGGGGTATGAATGGGCGGCCCCCCTGGTGGCCTTGCCGGGCGCGCTGATCGTCTTCTGGTTCTGGCGCAAGGATTTCCGGCGGGGGTGGGTCGACGATCCCGAACGCCTTGCCGATGGCCGAACCCTGCAGAACGACGATTGGCTTACCGGGCTTCTGCAGCTTCTGGGGTTGATCGCGGTTGCGGCGCTGGCGGCTTATGTTCGGTGGCTGAGGAATTCCTGACGCATCGAACCGGGCCGCGATCGGGAAAAAAGGGGGAGACGAAGCTCCCCCTTTTCGCGGATCAGCCGGTCTGCGACTGGCCGGGCTTCATGTCGGCGGGACATGCGCCGAGATATTTCGCATCGATCACGGTCTTCACTTCCTGCTGCGCGGCGGCAGGAATGTTCGCGCCGCTCATCTTCGTCGCCATCTCGATCTTGTAGGCGGACGAGAAATCACCGGTCACGCTGCCTTTGCTCGTGGCGGTCATGCCGTTGATGGTGCACTCCGAATCGATCTCGTAACCTGTGGCGACCTTGTTGACCGCATTCCTGGCGCAGGCCTGGCCGGCACCGGGCGGCGGCGTGAAGGGATTGGTGCCGGGGGTGGGTTCACCGACGCACACCTTGGTGGCCTGTGGCTGGGGCATGCCGGCGGCGGTGATCTTCATTTCCCAAAGGCCGGCCTTGGGCGCAACCGAAGCGTCGGCCGACGGCGCTGCAGCCGCGGTTTCGTTCGTCGCGGCGGTGTTGCCGTCCGCCTTTTCTCCACCGGAGCATGCGCCGAGCATGAGGGCGCAAGCCGCAGTACACGCGACAAGATAAGTACGCATCAAATTGAATCTCCCCTATTTCAGGTCACTTGCCTGCCGACGAACCGTCCGCCGGCCGGCGGCGCTCCAACGAACCGTTTCGCTGTGGGTTCCATTGTCACGTCATCGCAACGGCCTCTCGCGGCCGGGCGATCGAGACCCTATCTGATATCGATGATCAAAACGCTCATCGTCGCCACGCGCGACCGCGACCGGCTGGCCGAGATGATTGCGGTGGCGACCCGCTATGGGCTGGGCGTGCTGCTCGCCAGATTCGGTCTGGCGCCGCGGCAGGTCGATGACGATGGCGGGCAAAGTGAAACCGGCCTGCCTCGGCGCACTCGGCTTGCGCTGGAGGAACTCGGCCCGACCTTCGTGAAGCTTGGACAGATCCTCGCGACGCGCGCAGATCTGTTGCCTGTCGAGTGGATCGCGGAACTCGAGCAACTGCACAGCCAGGCGCCGACCCTGCCGTTCGACGCATTGCGCGATGCGGTTGAAGCTGCACTCGGCCAGGCGCCGGAGGAGGCTTTTACATCCTTCGATCCGGCACCGCTGGCGGCGGCATCGATGGCGCAGGTGCACCGTGCGACACTGGCCGATGGCCGGGCCGTCGTGCTCAAGGTCCGGCGCCCCGGCATTCGGCCGCGCATGGAGGCCGATCTGCGGCTGATCGCGCATCTGGCGGCCATGGCGGAGAGCGCGAGTGCCGAGGCGCGCCGCTTTTCTCCCACCGCTTTGGTCCGGCAGCTTGCCCAGGCGGTGCTGGAGGAGCTGGATTTCACCAATGAAGGTCGCAATGCGGATCGGCTTCGCGACGATTTCGCCGACGATCCGCGCGTCGTCGTTCCCGAAATCCATTGGCAATGGTCGTCGGAAACCTTGCTCGCGATGGATTATGTCGACGGCGTGCCGCCGCGCAACGGCGATACGCTGAGACAGGCCGGAATCGAACCGGCCGTCATTGCCGAGCTGGGTGCGGACATCATGCTCGACATGGTGTTCATCAACGGTCGCTTCCATGGCGATCCGCACCCCGGCAATCTGCTCTGCCTGCCGGGCAACCGGATCGCTTTGCTCGATCTCGGCATGATCGGACATGTCAGTCCGCGCCGACGCGAGGAGTTCATGGATTTCGTCCAGTCGCTCAGGACGGGCGATCCCGCCGCGCTCGCGGAGGTCATCGCGATCTGGTCGCACGGCAGCGATGCGACGCGCGAGCAGATCGTGCGTGCGGCCGAACGGCTCGTCGCGCGGCATGGCGGTGGGGCGATCATACTCAGCGCGATGGTTCCCGATTTCTTTCCGCTGCTGCGTGAGGAAAGGCTGGTGTTGCCGCCCGACCTGCTGCTCATCTTTAAGGCGCTGGTGACCATCGACGGCGTGCTTGCCGGTATCGAGCCAGGATTCGATCTGTCCGCCGCGATCGGGCGGGCACGGCTGAAGATCGTGCGTGCCCGCCTCTCACCCGAAAGCTGGGGACCCACAGCCCAGGCGCTGATGCGCGAAATCGTGCGGATCGGCGACGATGCGCCTCGCCTATTGCGTGCAGCGATCCGGCGACTGGAGGCCGAACCTATCGTGGCGCGCAATGACGACGCGGTTGGTGCGGCGATCGTTTCGGCCGGCCGCTGGATCGCGGTCTCGATCCTGCTGGCGGGCATCGTCGTGGCACTCGGGCTTGTCGCGGCGGGGTAAATAGAGCGTGAGGTCGATCAATCATGATTGGTAGGATCACCTGGCTAATCGTCCGGCCATTGCTCATCCGGATACCAATCGGATGACTGTGCCTCGATCGGCGCGTCGCAATCGCGCCGGGGCGGCAGGGCGGGTGCCTCTCCGTCAAAGGCCACGCGGATAAAGGCGCTCTTTTGCGTCATGCCCTGGAAGATCGCCTGGATCTCGCGTCCATTCCTGATCATCGCACCGATCCAGGGCGCCCGCTCCGCGGTCAGATAGCCGAGTTGCACACCGCGCAGGCTAAATACCGCGATGGCGAGCGGATCGGCGGGATTCTTCGGTTCCGGTCGAAGTTCGACCGGTTCGCCGGGCGCACAGACACGAAGCTCGAACGCGCGAGCGGGACCACGCTTGTTGGGGTGATGGATGCCGGCAATGGCGAGGCTGAGCGCGGTCAGCGCCATCGACATGCCGCCATCACCGGCCCTTCCCAGTCTCCATCGATCGTCATCAAGGGCGGCCATCCAAAGTTCGGTGACGATCGTCAACCGCGCAGGAAGGGATGGTTGGAAGAATTTGACGGGAGAAGGCAGTTTCAGTGAGGCCGCGATATGGTCGCCTCAGATCCCCCACGCCATCATCGCCATCGAACAGACGGACGTCTCGAACATCAGCGGCTTGAGGCTGAACGGACGGGTATCCGGTGCTGCGGGGGTGATATCGGCAGCGCCGGTCATGGCGTTTCTTTTTTGCGAGTCATTCGCGACTTTGAGCGTTGTGGCTTTCGAGATCAAGGCCGCGATCGTGTGAATTGATGCCGGGGACGAGGCGGCCTGTGCTATGATGCGACATCACCCGATCCCGATCGCAAGCATCTCGTGACAGAGAGACTCCAGTGCTCCCGCTTGCTTGATGGGAGTAGCTACGATGAAGCCGGCGTTCCGCCATCGGGCATCACGCGCGTCCACGCGGAGGCCGACACGGCAGCGTGGGCTGGACCGGGCCTTGGAGCGATGGGAGAGCGAGGGCGGTGCGGCTCAGGCCGAACCCGCCGACAGCCTTTGTGCGACCCGGAAAAACGGAGACCAATGATGTTTCATACGCTTTTCGGCAGGCATGTCGCCGATCTCAAGACCAGTCACTGGGACAAGGGCCGTTTCGTTACCCGTTGCGAGATATGCGGCTGCGACATGGTGAAACTGCCCGGCCTGCCATGGCAGGTGGCGAGCAGCAGACCCTGAGGCGCATCGTCGATCGCCAGGGTGATCCCACCCGGATCGCAATATGCCCATGCTGTCATCCCTGCGGAAGCGCACAGGTGTCCGACATTGGATCGCTTCGTCGCTACGCTTCTCGCAATGATGATGATGGCCGGAAGCCGGGCCCCTGTTGCTCCGCATCCTTGGTCAGAGCGTCGCTCAGATTTTCCGGATCGACCGTCACGGTCCGTGTCATGCCGCGGCTGTGAACGTAAAGCAGCGTCGCGACGCGTCGATAGGCCGTGGGTCCGTTCCCTTCGATGATCTCCTCATCGGTCTCGATCTCATAGGTGCCGGGCGGTTCGGAACGATCGAATCCCTTGAGTCTAAAGGGCGCATTGAACGTAACTGATGATCGGGTGGTGCGGATCGACATCACTCCGCCTTCGGAAACGGCCTGACCTCGCATTGTGGAGGCGATGTTGAGATATCATCCGCTGCGAGCCGGGAGTGGTCGGCGACAAGCGCGCGATAACCCTTCACGAGACCTTCGTGTGCCTTTCGCGCGCATGGGTCCGACGTGGCGTTCATCATGTCCATCGACGCAGTCAGGCGGCTTTCGAAATATGCAGCGGCATCCATGATGCACGGCTCCCGTCGGGCAAGCGGGAGCGCATATGTCTCTCTGTCACGGGATGCTTGCGTTCAATGTCGGGTGATGGGCGCATCATAGCATATCTGGTCGGTGTCTGCGCTATCCAATCGCCCCTGCCGACACTCGCGGCTCATGCCGTCACCGAAACCCGGACGATCATCGTTTCCAGCGCGTCGGGGGCTCCGACATAGCTGCCGGCGACCGGCATGGCCTGTCCGATATCGCGCGCGACGGCGACCGGAACGAGATTGCGGCCACCAAGCCCGCCATTGGTGGGATCGAATGTGATCCAGCCCGCGCCGGGGACATAGACCTCCGCCCAGGCATGGGTCGAACCGCTCCCGCTTGTGCCCGCAAGGTCGCCATCGGGATCGTGAAGATAGCCCGAGATGATCCGCGCGCCGAAGCCCAGGCTGCGTGCGGCCTCGACGAACAGGACGGCAAAATCGCGGCACGATCCCCAGCCGCGATCGAGTGTGTGGACAGGGGACTGGGTGCCCTCGTCGTCGCGCGCCTGATAGCCGATCCATCCCGGCACGCCTGCGCTCAGATCCTTGAGCAGGGATAATGTGTCGGTCGGATTGCCGGCCACGAATGCCCTCGCCCAATCGCGCAAGCGCCCCGTCGGATCGGCATGGCGGGGCACGGCAAGCGCGCCCAGATCGGCCCACTCGTCATCGGCATAGCGAAAGGGATAGGTGATCGCCGATGCGGCGATGTCGAAGATCGGCCAGGCTGCGGCTTCGAGTTCGAGTTCGGCAACGCTCTCGATCACGAGGCTGTCGGTCATGGTCGCGAAAGACGCCGTCGCGACCGCATTGCCGAACACGTCATGGGCCCAGCTTATCCGCGCCAGCGGCGTGATCGCCAGATCGAACGAAATCAGCCTGACGTCGCAATTCTCGCGCGGCCGCAGCATCAGCCGGTGCGACCCAAGGCGTACCGGCTCGGTATAACGATATTCCGTCCGGTGCCGGATGACGAGCCGGGCCATTGGCGGTCAGGCGTTCACGCGGCCGCGATCCGGATTTTCGTTGAACCAGCTGTCGTCCTGATCGCGTGTCCGGTCTTCGCCATCCAGCAGAGTTGCAGCCATCTGCTGCGTCTGTTCGCGCCGTTGCTCGCGCTTTTCCGCGAAGACCGCTTCGATACACCAGGCGGCGGCGGCTTTCTCTGCGATCGTCCGGACATTCTCCAGCGACGTGCCGGCCGCGCGGCTGCGCTGGAGCGCTTCCTGCGCGCGACACAGTGTTGAGGACGGGTTCATGAGCTTCCTTTCAGAGGAGGAGACGGCGGCGTACGGTCAGCCCGGAACTTGCCTGGGTGGCGTCGGCGCAGCGATGGCCGGGACTGGATCGCGCCGGGCCTGCGCAACGGCATCGCCGAGGTTCGAGTAACGCCAGCTCTTGTAGTGATATTGATCGGCGGGGATGCGCGTGATCCCATGACGGGCCATCAATTCGGCGGCTTCAGCTTCGGTCTGCGGTGCTGAAATGCTCATAAGATACTCCCGTGCAATAGGGCCGGATCCGCGCGTCGCGTTCCGGCCCGTTTCGAAGGATCAATAATCCATGTCACTGCCATAGGTTGCCGGGGCCATGGTCTTGCTGTCGGTGAGTTCGGCCACGGCCGCCTCGGTCGTGATCAGCAGTCCGGCAATCGACGCGGCATCCTGCAGGGCCGAGCGAACGACCTTGGTCGGATCGATCACGCCCGACCGGACCAGATCCTCATATTGTTCGGTCTGCGCATTGAAGCCGAGCGTCTGATCATTGCCGTCGATCAGCCTGCCCGCGACCACGCCACCGTCATGGCCGGCATTCTCGGCGATCTGGCGGAGCGGAGCCTGCAGCGCCTTGCGAACGATATCGATGCCGCGGGTCTGGTCGTCGTTGATGCCCTTCAGATCGTCCAGCGCCCGCGATGCGTAGAGCAGGGCGGTGCCGCCGCCGGGAACGATCCCTTCCTCCACCGCCGCACGTGTCGCGTGCAGCGCATCGTCGACGCGATCCTTGCGCTCCTTCACCTCGACTTCGGTCGAGCCGCCGACCTTGATGATCGCGACGCCGCCGGCGAGTTTGGCAAGGCGCTCCTGGAGCTTTTCCTTGTCATAGTCGCTGGTGGTGTTTTCGATCTGACCGCGAATGGCCTCGACCCGGGCCTTGATCGCGTCGGACGCGCCGGCGCCATCGACGAGCGTCGTATTGTCCTTGTCGATCGTAACCCGCTTGGCGGTGCCGAGCATGTCCAGCGTCACATTCTCCAGCTTGATCCCCAATTCTTCGGAAATGGTCTGGCCGGCCGTCAGGATCGCGATGTCCTCGAGCATGGCTTTGCGGCGATCACCGAAGCCAGGCGCCTTGACCGCGGCCACCTTGAGGCCGCCGCGCAATTTGTTGACGACGAGCGTGGCAAGCGCCTCACCCTCGATATCCTCGGTGATGATCAGCAGCGGACGGCTCGATTGCACGATCGCTTCGAGCACGGGGAGCAGCGCCTGGAGGTTCGACAGCTTCTTCTCGTGGATCAGGATATAGGGATCCTGAAGCTCGACGGTCATCTTCTCGGTGTTGGTGATGAAATAGGGTGAGAGATAGCCGCGATCGAACTGCATGCCCTCGACCACGTCGAGTTCGAATTCGACGCCCTTGGCCTCCTCGATGGTGATCACGCCTTCCTTGCCGACCTTTTCCATCGCTTCGGCGATCCTGCGGCCGACGACTTCGTCGCCATTGGCCGAGACGATTCCGACCTGCGCGATCTCTTCATTGTTGGCGACGGGCTTCGACCGCGCCTTGAGATCATCGACCACGCGGATGACGGCCAGGTCGATACCGCGCTTCAGGTCCATCGGATTGACCCCCGCCGAGACCGATTTCATGCCTTCGCGCACGATCGCCTGCGCCAGCACGGTCGCGGTGGTCGTGCCGTCGCCGGCATGGTCGTGCGTCTTCGACGCGACCGCACGCAGCATCTGCGCGCCCATATTCTCGAACTTGTCTTTGAGCTCGATCTCCTTGGCGACGGTGACGCCGTCCTTGGTGATGCGTGGGGCGCCGAAACCCTTGTCGATGACGACGTTGCGGCCCTTAGGCCCCAAGGTGATCTTGACGGCGTTGGCGAGGATATCGACGCCGCGCGTGATGCCTTCGCGGGCGTCGCGCGAGAATTTTACGTCTTTGGCTGACATGGTCTGGATTTCCTGATGTTCGAGTGTGCGGCTTGGGTCGGCGTCTGGATCAGACAAGCACGCCGAGAACGTCGCTTTCCTTCATAATGAGCAGGTCTTCGCCATCGAGCTTGACCTCGGTGCCGGACCATTTGCCGAACAGGATCTTGTCGCCCGCCTTGACGTCGAGCGGGGTGACCGTGCCGTCCTCGGCGCGGATGCCCGTCCCGGCGGCGACGATTTCGCCCTCCTGTGGCTTTTCCTTGGCGGTGTCGGGAATGATGATACCGCCCGCGCTGGTCTCGGCGGCTTCGATGCGACGCACGAGCACACGATCGTGCAAGGGGCGAAATGTCATGAGCAGCGTTCCTCTCGCTGGGCCGCGACGAATTCGTCGCTTTCACAAGCGGGGAGCCAGCGCTGCCGATCTGCGAGTTGGCGCTCTCATGGGGAGAGTGCCAGCGCACCCTATGTGGCGTATCCGGGCGCGAATACAAGGCGATTTCGCCATTGCGTGATCGGTGACTCGGAATGCTGAAACGAAGATGCGGGCCGCCTCGCCTCGACTTGGGCAAGCCGATCAACCATACGGCCGGGTTGCAGGGGAGGGTAACGATGGCGCTCAAATTCATGCTGACCGGTTTTGCGCTGATGCTGGCGACGCCGGCGACCGCCGCGACCGAATGGTGGTGGATCGGCCTCAATGGCGCGGCACCCAATCGTGTCGTCACCTATCTCGATCGCGGCTCGATCCGCAGCGCGCGCGGCGACATCAGCCAGGTCTGGACCCTCGCGATCGGGGAGACGCCGCTGCTCAACGGCCAGCAGCATCAGATGACGCGATATCTGCTCAACTGCCGGAGCAACCAGTTGGCGACGGTCGATCGGATCGGGTACGATCCGTCGGGCACCAAAATGCCGATGGCGGATATCGTGGCCGGCAAGCTTGCGCCGGCGGTTCGGGGATCGATCGGCGAGTCCGTCCTCCAACTCGCCTGCGGCCGTCCGTCCGGTATGGAGGTTCAGGTTCCCGAGCCCGTGCAGCATGCGGTGAATTTCCTGACATCGACCGGCCGGCCGGCTGCATCGACGGCCGCGGCACCTGCTGCAAAGCCCGAGGTGCAGGGGAGCGAGCCGGGCGGCTTGTCGACGGGAACGGGCTTTTTCATCGGGCCGGATGGCCATGTCCTGACCAGCCATCATGTCATCGCCGGGGCCGGCCGGATCGTGTGCCGGACGGTGTCTGGCAAGGTCCTGCCGGCCGTGTTCGTCAACGCCAGCCCTGCCAATGATCTGGCTCTTCTGCGTGTCGACACTCGCCCGGCTCAGTATCTCGGATTCGCGGCGGCCGGATCGGTGCGTCTGGGCGATCGCGTGTTCACCATGGGCTTTCCAGTGGTCGAAAGACTGGGCCTGGAACCGAAATTCACCGAAGGCACGGTGAGCGCGCTTTCCGGGCGAGGCGAGAATGCGTTGATGCAGATCTCGATACCGATCCAACCCGGAAATTCGGGCGGGCCGGTTGTGACCGAAAAAGGCCAGGTTGTCGGCGTCATTGCAGCGACCGAAGCGATCGAATCCTTCTACAAGGATACGGGGGCGCTCCCGCAGAATGTGAATTGGGCAGTCAAAGCCGACTATGCCCGTCCGCTGCTCCGACCGATGCCGTCGTCTCCGCCGCGCACTAGGGACGAAGCGATCGCGCTGGCGCGCAATTCGGTGTGTCTGATCGGGGCGGAGAGGTAGCGTACCGCGGGGCTGATTGACGTCAAACGACCCTCCGTGGCCGCGAAAACGCCGACTGCCGCAAGCATCGCACCGTTTGTCGCTCGAATGGTGAAGGATACGTAACGAACGTCCCGCTCGGGCGTTTGGGGGCTGCGTACGTGCGTACGGGGTTTCCCCGGCGCCCTTGAAAGGGAGCAAGTCTATGCGTTCACAAACCGTCATATTGGCCGGTCTCGGTGCTTTGGCGCTTGGCGCCTGCACCAAGCAGGAAGAAGTCGCTTATGCGCCGCCGCCGCCTCCAGGCGCGGTGCCCGGCAGCACCGCCGCCGATCGTGACGGCGATGGCATCATCGACGGCTATTACACCGCCGACGGCATTTATCATCCCAATGCCGTGCCCGCCTACACGCCGCCGCCCATGCCGACGCGCAAGGGGGAACGGGGCTGATCGCTTCGTCCGGGGGAATGCGGCTCGGCCGCATTCCCCTTTGCCTGATCACCATTGCCGCTCTCTGCGCCGGCACTGCCGCGTCGGCCGCACCCGTTCGCGCGGGAAAAGCGCCGGTCAAGGCTGCGCCGTCCGGACCCGAGGCACAGGCAGTCGCGCTCGCCATCCGGGCGGAGGCGAGCGGGGCGCTCAAGCGTTTCTACGCGGATCGCGGTTATCGCCCGCTCTGGGCACCGGGCGGAAAGATCGGGCGGTCGGCCAATACTCTGCTCGGCTTCCTCAAATCCGCCCAGCTCGATGGGCTGAGCCCATCATCCTATAGTATCGACGATCTCGGTAACGCCCTTGCGGACGCGCGCGGCGGCGATCCGGGCGCGGTTGCCCGCGCCGAACTCGAACTCTCCGCTGCCTTTGCCGGCTATGTCCAGGATCAGCGTCGCTCGAACGTCCGGATGATCTATGCGGATCGCAAGCTCAAGCCGAAGCGGCTGCGCGTCGAGACGGTGCTGCGCGCCGCGGCCTTTCCCAGATCATTCGACGATTATGTGACCGGTATGGGCTGGATGAGCCCGCATTATGTCCGCCTGCGCGCGCTGGTCGCGCGTGCGGAGAAACAGGGCGTTTCGGACGACAAGCTGGCACGCCTTCATCTCAATCTCGATCGCGCCCGGCTGCTGCCCGGTCCGTTCACGCGCCACATCGTCGTCGATGCCTCGTCGGGACGCCTCTGGTATTATGAGGCGGGCGAGCAGGCCGGAACGATGCGGGTCGTGGTGGGTGCGAAGGAGACCCAGACGCCGATGCTGGTCGGCACGCTGCAATGGGCGGTGCTCAATCCCTATTGGAACATCCCGACCTATCTTGCCCGCAACAGCATCGCGCCGAAGGTTCTGGCTGGCCGCTCGCTTGCGTCGCAGCGCATCGAGGCGTTGTCGGACTGGAGCGCGTCACCGGGCAAGCTCGCGTCCTCGGACATCGACTGGGAGGCTGTTGCCTCCGGCAAACGCGAGGTACGGCTGCGCGAATTGCCGGGCGGCGCCAATTCGATGGGGCGCGTCAAGTTCATGTTCCCCAATGACGAGGGCATCTATCTGCACGACACGCCGGCACGCGACCTGCTGAAGAAAGACGATCGCCATTTCAGCAATGGCTGCATCCGGCTGGAGAATGCCGCGGAGCTCGGCCGCTGGCTGCTGCAGAAGCCCTTGTCCGCCGCGTCGAAGCAGCCGGAGCAGGCGGTGCCGCTGCCGGTGCCGGTGCCGGTCTATCTGACCTATATCACCGCCGTCGCCACCGAAACCGGCATTGGTTTTCGCAACGACGTGTACGGCCGGGACGATTGATCAGCGCATATTCGGCTTTCCGAACCGTCGGCCCGTCGTCGTGGTTCAGGCACCGTATCGGGCCATCAGCGCGCGGGTGACGCCGTTGGTCCAGCCGAACCCGTGCTGGACGGGATATTCGCCGCCGCCGCCATCGCCGCCCTGTTCGATGTCGTATTTCTCAAGCAAACGCCCCGACGCGGCATATTCGCGCCTGACGCAACGCATCCAGCGATCCGCGAGATCGCGCGCGGCCATGGTTTCGCCATGGGCCTCGAACGCCAGGCAGGCGATCCATTGCAGGGGCGCCCAGCCATTGGGCGCGTCCCATTGCTGCCCCGTTTCCGTCAGGGTCGTGCGGATGCCGCCCGGTGCCATCAGCAGCCGGCGGGCTGCGGCGATGGTGCGCCTTGCCGCTGACGGCGTCGCGGCGCCGGTGAACAGGGGATAGAGCATGGCGGCGGTCGGCTGTGCCGAAATGCGGGCTTCGTCGATCAGATGGTCGGCGAAGAAGCCTTCCGTTTCGTTCCACAGCAATGTTGCGATCGCCGTGCGCCGCCGCTCGGCCGCGCGGGCCATTGCCTGGTCGCCGGTCTCGGCGAGCGCAAGCTCCAGCCCATGGAGCAACGCGTTCAGACAACAGGGTATGATCCGCGTCGTCCGGATCGTCTCGAGCGAGCGGCCATCGGCCAGCCAGCGCGAACTGAAATCCCAGCCGCTTTCGGCGCCGGCGCGCAGGTCGCGCCACACTTCCCGTTCGGGCCGGGCGGAAAGCCGGGCGGTGGCGATGTCCTCGGCCCAGCTCTCGTCGCGCGGGCCGTCGCGATCGTCCCAGAAGCGATTGAGCGTCGCGCCGCCGGCAAGCGCCACGACATGCCCGCCCGACATCCAGTAATCATGCTCGCGGCGCATCGCCCGGATCAGCGCCGGATCGGCCCGCCGTCGCGACAGGGCCACCATCAGATAGAAGACCGGCGGCTGCGACCGGCTGAGATAATAGCTGCGCGTGCCGTTGGGGATATGGCCGAAACGGTCGATAAGCGCCGCGAACAGGTCGATCATGTCCTCGACCAGATCCTGCCGCCCGTCGCGGACCAGGCCCAGCATCGTGAAATAGCTGTCCCAATAATAAAGCTCGCGGAAGCGGCCGCCGGGCACGACATGTCGGCGATCGACGCCGAGCGCTGAGCCTTCTTCCGTCACGGGCGGGCGCTCGAGCAGGGGCCAGAGCGCCGCGATGTGATGATCGAGCGGCACTATGGGCGTTTGGGTGACGGGGGTAGGGGGCTGCACCTCCGGCACCTTGAAGTTGCGCAGCACGAAGTCCGCCAGCGCCAGTGGATCGCTGGGGGGCTCCGCCGTGAAATCGGCCATGATCGCCGCCGGCGTGCGCAGGGGGGCCGCATCGGCGAAGGTCTTGCCGTCCTCGAACAGCCGCGCTTCCTGGACCGCGGCGAACAGCGGCCCGTAAAGCACCGATGGCGGGCTGGGCGCGTCGGCTTCGGCCATGATCCGCTCGCCGCTTGTCGTTCGTGACGATTGCACTATGCCAGACCCTCATGACGAATGAGCAACGAGACGACCGCACCGCGCCGCAGCGTCGCGTGACGCTGGCCGATGTCGCCAATATCTGCGGCGTTTCCAAGATCACCGTATCGCGCGCGCTGCGCGACAGCCCGCAGGTGCGCCCCGATGTGCGCGATCGCATCCAGGCGGCGGCGCGGGCGGCGGGCTACCGGGTCAATCTGGCTGCGCGCGACCTGCGCCTGAGCCATCGCCGCCGGGTGGCGGTGATCGTCGACTGGACGCCCAATGACGCGCGGCCCTTGTCCGATCCCTATCCGCTGGTGCTGCTGGGCGGCGTGGTCGAAGCGCTGGCGACGGCGGGTTATGCGGCGGTCGTCACGACCAACGATCCAGCGCTCCGCGCCGAGGCGGCGGACACCAGCGGCGTGATCCTGCTGGGGCAGGGCGCCGATCATCATACCGTTCAGGAATATAGCGCGCTCGGCCTGCCGCTCGTCGTCTGGGGCGACGATGACGGCGTGGATCGCGCGTCGGGTGCGGTGGTCGTCGGCAGCGACAACCGCCATGGCGGGGCGGAGGCGGCGCGGCACCTGATGGCCAGGGGTTGCACGCATTGCGCGTTCCTGGGCGATGTCCGCCATGCCGAGATGCAGGCGCGGCGGACGGGCTGCGCGGAGGCGCTGGTCGAACAGGGCGGTGGTCCGCTGCTGACGGTGCGCAGCGATCTCACCACCGCGTCCGCCGAGGTCGAGATGGAGGCGCTGCTCGCGCGCGACGCCGCGATCGATGGTGTGTTCGCGGGCAGCGACCTGATGGCGGTCGGCGCGCTGCGCGCCGCCAGACGCGCGGGGAGGGGGGTGACGATCGTCGGTTATGACGACAGCCCTGCTGCCGCGGCCTTCTCGCTGACCAGCGTCCGCCAGGACTGGACGGCCGGCGGCCGGCTGCTTGCCGAAACCTTGCTTGCACTCATTGCCGGTCAACGGCCGACTCCCCTCGCTCTTCCGACTCGCCTCATCGTTCGCGACACATAGGCGATCGGGAATGGTATCGTTATCATTTTTGTTGTGCGCAACCCCCGCAACGGGTAACGCTTGCCCAGGGAGCAGCTGACTCCAGGCCGGGAGAGGTAATGCAAGGGGCAGATCTTTCGCTCGAAACGAGGCGGGCGGCACGCGCATGGCTGATCGTGGCGTTGATCCTGTCCTATGCCCATTTCGCGATTCTCCTGAACAGCGTCGGCACCGTCATCCTGCAATCGATCAACGGCTTCGGCGTCGACAAGGCGCAGGCATCGACGCTTGAGGCGTTCAAGGATCTGCCGATCGCCTTCGTCTCGTTGGCGGTCGCTGCCTATCTGCCGCGCTTCGGTTTCCGCCGCGCGCTGATCCTGGGGCAGGCGCTGGTGGGGGCAGGGTGCCTTGCGATGGCGCTGTTCCCGGGCTTCGGCACGGTGAAGCTGCTGTTCCTGGTGACCGGCGTTTCCTTCGCCTTGGTCAAGACCGCGACCTACACGATCATCGGCCTGCTGACCGACGACGCGCGCAGCCATGCCGCGCTCACCAACCGGATCGAGGGCATGTTCATGGTCGGCGTGCTCGGCGGCTATTGGCTGTTCGGGCTGTTCATCGATTCCACGCATCCGGGCGATCCCGTCTGGCTGCATGTCTATTGGGTGCTGGCGGCGATTTCGGCCGCGATCATGATGCTGCTGCTCGCCAGCCGGCTCGATGAAAGCCGCGCCCGGGACATTGGTAGTCCGCTCGACGATCTCAAGGCGATGGGCGGGCTGATCGCGAAACCGGCGGTGATGTTGTTCGCCGCCGCCGCCTTTCTCTACGTGCTTGTCGAACAGGGCGTCGGCACCTGGCTGCCGACCTTCAACGCCGAAGTCCTGCATCTGTCCGCGCCGATGAGCGTGCAGGGCGCCAGCCTGTTCGCCGCCGCGCTGGCGCTTGGCCGGCTCGGTGCCGCGCCGCTCGTCGCGCGGATCGGCTGGCTTGCGCTGCTCGGCCTGTGCATCGCCGGGATCATGGCGGTGGTTCTGTTCGTCGTGCCGCTGGCCGAAGCGCAGGCGGTCGGCCCGATCGATCGCTGGTCGGCCATGCCCTGGATGGGCTATGCGATGCCGATGATCGGGCTGTTCCTGGCGCCCATCTATCCCACGATCAATTCGGCGATCCTGTCGGCGCTGCCGCGCACGCGGCATTCGGCGATGACTGGCCTGCTCATCGCTTTCTCTGCGCTTGGCGGGACCACCGGATCGTTCATCACCGGTCGCGTTTTCGCCGCGCTTGGCGGCGTCCATGCCTTCCGCCTGATCGTCGTGCCCGCTTTGCTGCTGGGCCTGGCGATCGTCATTTTCGACCGGCTGCTGCGCAAAGCTCGCCTGTCGTCCTCTAAAGATTTGGGCGTTTTGGATAATGCTAACCAATAAAGTAGAGAAAACGAAATTACGAAAGGGATGATCATGGCAACTCTCAGGACGATAACGCGCATCACCGCATCCGCACTGGCATTGGGCTGGGCGGTCGCCGGCCACGCCCAGGAACAGGCCGCTCAGGACGCATCGGCGGATTTTTCGGCCGAGGATGATATCGTTGTCACTGGCACGCCGCGCAGCGACGGCCTCAGCCGTCTCGACGCCGGTTTCTCGATCAGCACGCTCTCATCGGAGCAACTCGACCGGCTCAATCCGCGCAGCACCGCCGATCTGCTCAAGCTCGTCCCGGGCATTTATGTCGAGACCAGCGGCGGCACCGCCGGCGTCCATGTCGGTGTGCGCGGCTTCCCCCAGAATGGCGGCGGCGCCTTCGCGACGGTCGAACTCGACGGCGCACCGATCTTCGCGCCGAACACCTTGTCCTTCCTCGAGACCTTCAGTCTGTTCCGCGTCGACGACACGATTGAGCGCACCGAAGTGCTGCGCGGCGGCCCCAATCCGGTCTTCTCCAACGGCCAGCCCGGCATCACCGTCAACTTCATCCAGAAAAAGGGCGGCGACACGCCCGAAGGCAGTGCACGCGTGACGGCGGGCAGCGAAGGGCTGTTCCGCTTCGACGGCTATGCCAGCGGGCCGCTGGGCGGCGGCTGGTATGCCAGCGTCGGCGGTTTCTACCGTTTGAGCGACGGCATCCGCGACACGCAATTCCCCGCCGACAAGGGCGGCCAGATTAGCGGCACGCTCACCAAGCGCTGGGACGGGCTGGGCGAAGTCAGCCTCTATGTGCGCAAGGTGCATGATTCCAATGCCTTCTTCTCGGGCGCGCCGCTGCTTTCGACCAACAATGGATCCGATCTGTCGGTCTATCCCTATTTCGACCAGCGCAAGGATGCGCTGGCGGGCAATGCGATCCGCGACGTCACGCTCCAGATCAGCCAGGGCGCGACGCCCGGCACCATCCAGCGCGATTTCTCCGACGGTCGCACGATCGACCTGACCCAGTTCGGCGGCAGCATCGATCTGACCCCGGGCGAAGGCTGGCGCTTCTCCGATCGCTTCAGCTTCGTCGATGGCCGTGCCGATGTGCGCGCGATCTTCACCAGCGCGGTGCCGACCACGCTCGGCGCCTATATCAACAGCCGGCTCGCCGCCGCCAGCGCGGTCGGCCGCGGCCCCGCGACATCGGGCACCGGCAGCTTCGTCGGTACCAATGAGAGCGCGGCCGGCAGCCAGCCGGTGATCGTCGCCGGCCTTTGGTCGATCGACAAGGATATCCGCAGCTTCACCAACGAAGCGCGGCTCAGCCGCACCTTCGGCCGCAACACGCTGACGATCGGCGGCTATTATGCCGATTATTCGGTCGACGACCTCTGGTATCAGGGCAACAATGCGCTGTTCGCCTTCGAACCCAATGCGCGTCTGATCGACATCACGCTCAACAATGGCGCACAGCTCACCCGCAACGGCCTGGTGAGCGCGACGACCAGCCAGACGCGTGCCAACTGGGAAGGGCGCAACCTCGCCGCTTTCCTGGCCGACGAATGGGAAGTGACCGACGCGCTGCGCATCGATGCCGGCGTGCGCGCCGAACAGTTTAAGGCTGACGGCGTGATCGGGCTGACCACCGGCGGCGTCGATCTCGATGGCAATCCGGCGACGCTCTACAATAACGGCAGCACCGTGCTGAACGGCGGCACGCGCCGGGTTTCGTACAAGAAGACCAAGATCTCCTACACCGCCGGCGCCAATCTGCGCTTCGCCGACGATTACAGCGCGTTCGTCCGCGTCAATTCGGGCTATAAATTCCCGCATTTCGACGATCTGCGCGACGGATCGCGCGTCGTGCAGAAGATCGACCAGTATGAAGTCGGCTTCAAGACCTCCCAGCGCTTCATCAGCGCGGGGCTCACGCTCTTCTACAATGAGTTCAAAGGGCAGACCTATACGCAGCAGGTCGTCAATCCCGACAACAGCATCACCAATGTCGTCGCGATCGCCGGATCGCGGGTCTATGGCGCCGAGCTCGAAGGCGTGGTGCGCCCGTTCGACGGCTTCCAGCTCCGGTTCAACGGCACGCTGTTCGACGGCGAGTTCAAGGATATCACCGCCGGGGCCGCCACCGGCGTGCAGAATGGCAACAAGATCCAGCGCCAGCCGCGTTTCCAAGGACGGATCGAGCCGAGCTACACCATCCCGATCGGCACCACGGAGCTGACGATCTTCGGTGCCTATGCCCATGTCGGCGAGCGCTTCTCGGACATCCAGAACCTGCAGGTGCTGCCGTCCTATGACACGTTCGATCTGGGCGCGACCTTCAAGGCCGATCCGATCGAGTTCCAGGTGACCGCGACCAACCTCACCAATGCGCTGGGCCTGACCGAGGGCAATGCCCGCATCATCGGCACCACCAGTGGATCGGTGATCGCCCGGTCGATCTTCGGGCGCGCCTATCAGGCGTCGTTGATCTATCGTTTCTAATATCAACCACTGTCATCCCCGCGAAAGCGGGGATCCAGCTTCTTCTTCTTCTTTCCGATACTTCACGGAAAAGCTGGATTCCCGCGTACGCGGGAATGACAAGAGGTAACAGCCTGCTGAGGAGCTGAATCATGGACCGGCGAACGATGCTCAAGGGGCTGGCGGGCACCGCGGGGGCGCTTGCCGCCGCGCGTGGAGCGTCGGCCGCCGGTCTCGATCGCACAAAGCGACGCAACATCCTGCTCATCGTCAGCGACGATCAGGGGCTCGATCTGGGCTGTCTCGGCAATGCGGTGAAGACCCCGCATCTCGATCGGCTGGCGCGGCGCGGAACGCGCTTCGATCACGCCTACGCAGCGGTATCGTCGTGCAGCCCCAGCCGGGCGGTTCTGTATACCGGCCTCTACGGGCACCAGAACGGCATGTACGGGCTGGCGCATTCGGTCCACAATCAGGGGCTGATCGACGGCATCGTCACCTTGCCGGCGCTGATGAAGCGAGCGGGCTACACCACCGCGCTGGTCGGCAAGAAGCATATCCGCCCCGAAAGCGCATTTCCTTATGATGCGGAGCTTGCCCCCGAACGATCGGGCATACGCGACGTCGCGCTGATCGCGGACGAGGCCGAACGCTTCGTCAAGGCGGCGGGCGACACGCCATTCTTCGTGACCATCGGCTATAGCGATCCGCACCGCGCGCCCGTCAATTTCGGCAACGACCGCGAATGGCCGCGCGTCGCGCCCGTCCGCTACGATCCGGTGAAAGTGACGGTGCCGTCGCACCTGCCCGACATTCCGGCGGTGCGTGCCGATCTCGCTCAATATTATGAATCGCTCAGCCGGCTCGACAGCGGCGTCGGCATGCTCGTCGAGATGCTGGCGCGCACCGGCCATGCCGAGGATACGCTTGTCATCTTCCTGTCGGACAATGGCCGGCCCTTTCCGGGTGCCAAGACCAATCTCTACGATCCCGGCCTGCATCTGCCGCTGATCGTCCATGCCCCCGGTGCCGCCGGCGGGGCGGTCAGCGACGCGATGGCGAGCTGGATCGATATCGCGCCAACGATCCTCGAATGGGCGGGGACGGCGGGGCCGGACTATCCGTTGCCCGGGCGCTCGCTGCTGCCGGTGCTGGGCAAGCGCTCCGTGCCCGGCTGGGACCGGATATTCGCCAGCCACGAATTCCACGAGATCAACCAATATTATCCGATGCGTGCCGTGCGCACGCGCACCCACAGCTATATCGTCAATCTTGCCTGGCAGCTTCCCTACCCGATCGCGGGCGACGTCGCCGAATCCGAAAGCTGGAAGGCGATTTCCGCCGATCCCTCCATCCCGCTCGGCAAGCGGTCGCAGCGTGCCTATCTTCAGCGTCCGGCCGAAGAATTCTACGACCTGCGCGCCGATCCCGACGAACTGGTCAATCGGATCACCGATTCCGAACTGGAAACGGTGCGCGCGCAGATGCGCTCATGGCTGGCGGATCATCGCGCTGCCACGCATGATCCCTGGCTGGCGGGGCAGTTCACGCCGCACCAGCCGGCAGGACGGGAGTAACGGCTGCGGGGCGGCGCCGCCGCCCGCTCAGGGGACCTGGGTCGGGTGCGTCGATCGTTCCCACACATCAGACGTCGTTGCCACCAGCTCCTTCATGTCGCGCCATGGCCGGCCGCCTTCGATCCTGGTCGCACCCTGGATGACGCCCCTGGCGAAGGCGATCAGCCGGCCTTGCACGCGTTTCTGCTCCTCGGCGGGCCAGACCTCATAGGGGTGCGGTGCGCGGACGACGACGAGTTCCTTCAATCCCTTGACCCGGCGATAGCTGTCCATCGTGCCCTGCAGCGAGGCCGCGTAGTCCCATAGTCCGCGCGCGAAGAAGGCGGCGGGCCATTTGCCGGTTCCCGCCAGGATCGCCGAACTGGGGAAGAAGACGATATTATGCTCGACCTGGCTGCCCGCGATGAACAGCGGGCGATCCTTGCCCAGGCCGCGTTCCTCATCCTCCTCGCTCGGCTTGTCCATCACATAGCCGGGGCCGCTGCTGAATTCGGCGAGCAGCATCGCGCCCTTGATCGTCGTATCGCCGATCGCCGGACCGCATGCGATCTCGGGCAGGTCATAGGTGCAATTCTTGTCGAAATTCATCGTCATGGCCCAGCCGCTGGCCATGGTGCCGCGCGAATTGCCGAACAGCAGCACGGGCAATCCGCCCTGGGAACCTGTGCCGCGCACGGCGTCGGCCGCAGCCAGGCCTTTGCTCACCGCGCCCGACGGCGCCATTGCGCGCATGCCTTCGCCGGTTCTGAGGCTGGCGATGATCGCAAGCAGGTCGCGGCCCTGCTGCAAAGTGTTGGTATCGCTATAGCCGCTCGAGATGCCGACGCCGCGCCGATCGTGGAGCAGTATGTCGAACCCGGCGCGGTTGAAGATGGTCGCGGTTTCGCGCCACAGATCCTGGCCGGTCGCGCCGCTGAGCTTGCTCGGGAAGTCGTTGATCTCGGTCTCGCCGTCCTTCTCGATCCGATAGAGTTGGTCGTCGGGATGGGTGATCGCGGCAATGCGTCCGCCGCCGCCCGCGGTCATGATGACCAATGCGCGGGTTCTACCACCCTTGCCGTCATCCACGCCATCGCCGCGCACATACCAGCCGCGGATCTTGACCTGATCGTACATCTGCATGTGGATCCGCTCATAGGGATCGCGCGGTGCGGTGAATTCGACGGTCGAGGTGCGCGAATCGAGCGCGGCGAAGGGCTCGTTATACGGTGCCTGCGCGAAGAATGCGGGGCGGCGGATCGTCGACAAGTCGATATCGCCGCCCGTCTCGGTCACCTTGCCGAGCAGATAGCGGTCGTGTTCGTCGCTATTGTGGAATTCCTTGTTGGGCGGATGGCGGTTCATCACCGCCTTGAACACGCGCTTGCGGCATTTCTCGTCCGCCTTGCATTCGGCCCAGCGCTCGCGCAGCCGCGCGTCGCCGAATTCGTCGACATAGAAGTCGCCCTTGTATCCGGCGGGCGGCACGGCGGCGACGCTCGAAAAGGGGATGCAGGTCCGCGGGCCGGCAGAGGTAGGCAGGATATAGCCCGACATCTTTCGATCGCGGTCATAATGAACCGGCGCCTCGCAATCGGCCGGTGGGGATGCGGCCGCCGGACCGACGGAGGAAACCTGGGCGACCGCGCCGCCCAGCGGAGCGCCCGCAAGCGCCGCGGCCAATATCAGCTTCCTGTTCGATCGCATCGCGCTTGCCCCTCCGTGCGTGTCGTCCGCCGACTTAACGGCCGGACGTTGGGCAGCTCAACCTGTCATCAACCTGTCTTCGCGCGATCGCCGGCAATTCATGGCTGCGACAGCGGTGTGAAAGCTCGGCAGGCATAGCTTTGCGTGAATTGTGATGAGAGGCACCATGGTCATGTCAGCTTCTGGAACTGGCCGCCCGACCGAGCACGTCATGCTTTCCGGGATGATCGCCGCGATCGGTGAGCCGGACTTCGCCGCGATCAGCGCAAAGGCGCTTTGTGATTTCCTCGATTTCGAACTGAGCGCGATGATCGTCCATCGCACCGAAAGCGGCCCGGCGGTGATCTATGACAATTTCGATCGCACCGGATCGCGCAAAGGCATCGAGAATTATGTGCGGTTCACCCATCGGGCCAATCCGATGCTCCGCAGCCAGCGCGATATCGGTGTTTGCCGCGCCCGCGATTTTGCGATCCGCGAGGCCGATCTGGGGCCGCCGATCCGCGGCGTGCTCCTTCCTGCCGAAGAGGAGGAATTGGGTTTCCGGACGGCCGGCTGGCCGCCGATGCTCGAGGAGATCGGCCTGTATTTCAAGGGATGCGGCGGTATCGTCGAACTCGGCTTCTATCGTGAGCGAGCGGCACGGTCGGTGCCCGATCGCAGGCTGCATGCCCTTGGTATGCTCGGCATGCCGATCCGCGCCGCATTCGAACGTCACGCCATACTTCGACCGCGCGCGATGGTTGCGGAGGCGCCGCTATTGTCGCCGCGCGAGCGCGAGGTCTGCACGCTGTTGCTCGCGGGATGTTCGTCCGATGCGGTCGCGCTGCGCCTTGGCATCAGCCGTCACACCGTCAAGGATCACCGTAAGAACATCTTCCGCAAGCTGGGCATCAGTTCGCTCGCCGAATTGTTCGCGCTGCGCGCTTGACGCCCCCCTCTGCGGGGGGATGGTCCTTGTCCCGCAGGCACGGCATCCTGGCTGTTACTCAATGGCGGGAAGCTGAAACATATGCGCTATGTCCGGATGCCGATCGAAGTCGAATCTCCAGAGGAATATGGATATTCGAACATTCGCTACAATCTGTCGGAAAGCTCGATCACCGATCAGACGATCGCGGGGCTCGGGCTGACGATCCCCGACCTCACTTTGCTCTATGGCGAACATCGCGGCGGCCAGCGGCTGCGCGCACTGATCGCCGAAGGGGGAGAGGGGCTCGATGCCGACGATGTCCTGATTGCCGGGGGCGCCGCGACGGCGCTGTTCATCATCGCGACCTCGCTGCTCGCCGCAGGCGACCATCTCGTCGTGGTCCGGCCCAATTACGCGACCAATCTGGAGACGCCGCGCGCGATCGGGTGCGATATCAGCTTTGTCGACCTGTCCTTCGACCGGGGGTTCAACGTCGATCTCGACGCGATCGCCGCGGCGATCACGCCGAAGACACGGATCATCAGCGTCACGTGTCCGCACAATCCGACGGGTGTGATGATGAGCGCGGACGAACTTGATCATCTGGTCGCGCTGGCCAAGGCACATGGCTGCTATCTGCTGGTCGACGAGACCTATCGCGACCTTTGCTATGGCGAGCGCCTGCCGCTGGCCGCCACGCTCGGATCGCATGTGATCAGCGTGTCCTCTTTGTCCAAGGCCTATGGCATCCCCGGAATCCGCATCGGCTGGCTGATCACCCGGGATCCCGCGCTGCAGGAATTGTTCCTCGCGGCGAAGGAACAGATCAGCATCTGCGGCAGCGTCGTCGACGAATGGATCGCGGAACAGGTGCTGGCCAGGCGCGAGGCCTTGCTGCTGCCCACCCTGGCCGAGATGAGCAAGCGGCTGGAGACCGTCGCGGCGTGGATCGCGGGTGAGGACCGGCTCGAATGGGTCCGTCCCTCGGGCGGCGTGGTCTGTTTCCCGCGCATGCGCGCCGAACCGCCCGGCGGCACCACCGCGTTCTACGAACGGCTGCTGCAGACCCATGGCACCTATGTCGGCCCCGGCCATTGGTTCGAGATGCCCGACAGCTATTTCCGGCTGGGCTATGGCTGGACCACGGCCGAGGATCTTGCCGCGGGCCTGGACGGTATCTCGCGCGCGCTCAGTGGGTAAGGACAGCGCCGGACGGTTTAGCGCGGCGCGTAGGTCAGCACCGTGAAACTGTCCGGATGATAGATTTTCGACGCCGCCGCGCCATCGGGCCCCGGTGGTGGCATGCTGTAGTCCGCCGTGACGACCAGCAGCTTTCCGGTTCGTTCGTCGATGGTCATCATGCGCGCGCCGGGACGGGTGGAGACGGTACCGAGCGAGCGGAATTCGCGGCCGCTCTGGCCGATGACGGTCAGCGTCGCGTCGGTGCCGTTGGATGTCACGATGCGTCCGCGGCTTTCGTCCACCGCGAAGCCGTCAATGCCCTTGCCGATCGGCAGGCTGGCGACGATCGCGCCCGTGCCGGCATCGAGCGCGAGGAATCGGGGCGCTTCGCCCACGCATGCGGCAAGGATGAGATTGGTGCGTGCCTGGAACCGCACCTTGGAGACGTTGCACGGCACCGACCATCGTGCGGTCTCTGCCAGGGATTGTGAATCCAATGTCAGGATGATGTTGTCGTAGCGCACCGGCGCGAAGAGGCGCCCTTTGCCGTCACTGGCCGGATCGTCCATCTTGCGGAACGGAAACTGCGTCTTGCCGCGCAATGCGCCCGTCGCCGCGTCCAGGGTGAACCAGGTCGATTCCTTCGGTCTTGTGCCCACGATCGCATGGACCCTGTCGGTTGTGGGATCGTGGATCGCGCTGTTCAAACCGCCGTCCTGGGCAAGCGGCAGGCGCGCGATCGGCGCGAGCGTCTTCAGACGAAAGCTCAGCAGCGATCCGTCGGTCATCCCCACATAACCGCGGTCATGGCGGGGGATCAGCAGCGGACCGTTGGCGCCCTTCGAATTCCCGACGGTCGCTATGACGCGATTGGCGTCGACATCGAACACGGTATTGCCGTCCGCATCGCGCGCGATATGCAGCCGGTTGGTGCCCGGCTCCATCTTCGCATAGTCCCAGCCCGTGTCGGTGCTCGGCAGCGTGGCACTGCGCTCGAGAACATAGAGCAGGTCCTGCGCGCGCGCGTCGCCGGCGATTGCCATGAGCGCGCAGGTGGCGGCAATGCCGAGACGACGGTGCATGGCGTTCGTTTCAGGGCCGGATCGGTGTTGGTGCTTGATCGTCAAGATGCGTCCTCTCGGCCGCTTTTCTTGTCGTGCGCCCGGTCGTGAACAAGCGCCAAGAGTCAAATAATCGATGGTCCAACCCTCGGCCGCCGGGCCCTATTCCTTCGCAGCGGCCCGGGGTGCATTCGGGGCCGACCCGTTCGACCCTTTGTCGAGACCGCGCCCGGCATCGAACAGGCGCGTCATGCCCAGTAGCGCATCCATATAGGGCGTCCTTATGCCCGCACGTTCGCCGATCGCGCGCGGCGCGCCCAGCAACGCTTCGACCTCGATCGCACGTCCGGCCTCGACATCCTGCAACATCGACGTCTTGAACGCGCCGAGCTTGCGGGTGACCTGCATGCGATCCTCGCCGCTTTCGGCGATGGGGCAGCCGATGGCGGCGCCGATCTCCGCCGCCTCCGCCATGATACGCAGTGCGAAGGCGGAAACCAGTTCGTCGTCGAGGATAAGATCGGCGGTCGCCCGGGTCAGCGCCGAGATGGGGTTCATCGTCATGTTTCCCCATAATTTGTACCAGATATCCTGCTGGATCCGGTCGCTTTTGGTGACGTCGAGGCCCGCCGCGGCGAACAATGCGGCGACGCGTTCGAGCCGATCCGTTGGTTTGTGCGACGGCTCGCCCAGGATCAGGCCCTTGCCGAAATGACGCTGGATGACGCCGGGGGCGAGTGCGGAGCATGACGCATGCACGACGCATCCGATCACCTGATCGGCGGGTAGCGCGTCGCCGATCGCGCCATCCGGATCGAGCGATTCCGGGCGCAGTCGCGGTTGATCGCCAAGGAACCACCATGGCACGCCGTTAAGCATCGGCACGATGATGGTATCCTGATCGATGAAGGAGCGTGCGGCCTGTGCCGCGGCGCGAAGGGCAGGGGCCTTCACCGCGAGCACGACCAATGACTGAGGGCCGAGATCCGCCGCATTTCTCGACGCTGCCACCTGGGGGGCGATGCTGCCGTCATCCTCGTGAAGGACGAGGCCATTTGCGACGATCGCGTTCAATGTCTGGCCGCGCGCCAGCACGGACACGTGCGATCCCGCCGCAGCCAGCTTTGCGCCGATCCATCCGCCGATTGCCCCGGCACCCACAATTCCGACTTTCATGACGCATCCTTCGCCGCAGTCGGGGCATGATGGCAAGTCCGAACATATGCGGCGGTCCGCCCGTCGGTGAGTGGATGGGGATCAAGGGTGGCAAGGCATGGCGGCCGAGGAGCGATACCACCCAAAATGGATAGTATATATTTAGAATGCTGGCCATTTTGGATAGTATTATATCCCAAAAATTGGGCAGTATTCCTGGTGCGTCGTCTGTGAGGAATAATGATTGTTTAACTGTTGTTCTTTATTGAATCATTCATAGTCTGATTGAATTCGGATTTGAATAAAGTCCGGTGATATCGTGATTATCATTGGGGCTTTGTGCGATGACAAGCATTGTCCTCTTGGATGGATCAATGGAGAATTCGATGCACAGAAAATCAGTTTACGCGGCCGCTGCGTTGCTTGCGATCTCGGCGGGTACCGCTGCGAAGGCCGATATTACCGGCACCGTCGATGCAACGATTACGCTCACCAGCGGCTGCATCATCAATGGCCAGTTGACCAATGATGGTGCGGGCAGCAGCGATTTCGGCACCGTGGATTTCGGATCGCACAACAGCCTGTTCACGAGCGCCGATGGCGAAGCAGTCGGCAGCGGTACCGGCATTGCGATCCAGTGCAGCCCGGGTATCGCCCCCTCGCTGACTTTCGGCGCGGGTGAACATGACGGTCTGGGCACAGGGAGCGGCAATCGCGCGATGGCGCATGCCAGCGCCGCCGGGCAATATGTGAAATATGGCCTTTATTCCGATGCCGGCCGCAACACGCTGATCGCCATCAACGGCAGTCTGGTCCTGGCCAGCGACGGCAGTGCGCAGAATATCCGTGTCTATGGGCGCGCCTATGGCGCTGCGGGGCTCGTCACCGGCACCTATTCGGATACGGTGCTCGTCACGCTCGAGCTCTGATCGAGGCGTCGGACAGGTGGAACGGATCGCCACCGTCGCCGTGATGTTCGCGGCCGCAGCGGCGATCCAGCCCGTTCCGGTACGGGCGGAAACCGGCAAGCCTTTCCAGGTGGGGGCGACGATCGCGGCGGGGTGCCTGATCGAAGGGCCGGGGGCGGCATCGTCAAGCTTCGGACATCTGGATTTCGGACAGGCTCCGGCGCTTTCGGCCGGTACGCATTCGGCGAGCCTGTCGGCGAACCAGACGATCACGCTGCGCTGCACGCCGCAGACCAGTCTTTCGATGTCGATCGACGCGGGCGCGCATGGGGCGGGGGGGATTCGCCACTTGCAGCGGGGCGCGGATGTCGCGAACCGCATCACCTATACGCTGTGCAGCGATGCCGCCTGCACACAGCCGATCGCGGCGGCGGCGCCCGTCGGAATCGCGGTGACCGCGATCAACGCCAATGACGTGCGGCTGCCGGTCTACGGCCGGCTGACACTGTCCGGGGCGCGGCCCGCCGGTACCTATGGCGATACGCTGACCGTGACGCTGAGCTGGTGAGATTTAAGGGGGGGACGTTTATGCGAAACTGCATCATTCCGGTTGCCCGGCTGCTCGCATCATTGGGGATGATGCTGCCCGGCGCGGTACTTGCGCAGTCTGGCGCGGTGCTGATCTGGCCGGTCGACCCGGTGATCGAAACCACGCAGCGCGCGACCGCGCTGTGGCTGGAAAATCCCGGCAAGACACCGATCCAGCTTCAGGTGCGGGTGTTCGGCTGGCAGCAGTACGATGCCGGCGATCTTTATGCCCCACAATCCGAAGTGGTCGGCACGCCGCCGATGGTCCGGATTGAGCCGGGCCAGCGCCAGCTTGTCCGGCTGACGCGTACCGAGGCCGTGCCGGCTGGTACGGAGCGCGCCTATCGGGTCATCGTCGACGAGATTCCGCTGGCGGATGCGCCGCCGCATCAGGCGAGCGCGGCGCGCATCCAGTTCCGCATGCGCTACGCCATTCCACTCTTTTCCTATGGCGAAGGGCGGTCCCGGCCGAATGCGGGCGCGTCCAAGGCGTCGCCGCAATCGCTCGGCTGGCGGATCGTGAACGAAGGCGGGAAACGGTTTCTGGAAGTGCGCAATGCCGGCCAGACTCATGTGCGGCTGGTCAATGCGGGCTTCGAGGCGGACAAGGCGCCGTTCGCCCCCGGGCTGCTCGGCTATGTGCTGGCAGGGGCCACGATGCGCTGGCCGTTGCCGGACGGCGCAGGTGCCGGCGCGCTCAGGCTCAATGTGAATGGCGAGGCCATGACCATGGGCGCGTCGAGTGGCGGCTGAAACGATGATCGCGGGACGCTTTCTTTCCCTTTCATGTGGGACCGGCATCGGCCGGTGATGCGCAGTGCGATCCGTTCCTTCAGCGCGGATGCGCAGGGTACGGATGCTGCCCGGCCTGCTGGCCTGCCTCGTCGGGCTTGTCGCGCAGCCGCTCTTCGCGTCCTCCGGCCGGTTCACCGGCATCCCGGCAGCGGATGATGGCGCCGTGGCGATCGGGGTGCAGCAGCTTCAGCTCGAGCTTGTCGTGAACGGTGCGTCCTCCGGGCTGATCGTGCCCGTGACGCTGGCCGAGGGCCGGTTCCAGATGGCGGCATCCGATCTGGCAGCAGCGGGCATCGCGCTGCCCGCCGGCCTGTCGGGAGAGATTGCGCTCGACGGGCTTCCCGGCGTCGCGATCGATTATGATCAGGCCAATCAACGGCTTCGGATCGACGTTCCGACGGACTGGCTTCCGCGCCAGTCGATCGGGGCATCCGGCACGAAACGCGAGCGACCGCAGAGCAGTTTCGGCGTGGTGCTCAACTATGATCTCAACTTCACCGACACCGATGATCGTGCCCCGCGCACAGCGGCATGGGCCGAAGTCCGGATGTTCGGCGATTTCGGGCAGGTATCGCTGACCGGTGCGATGCAGGGGCGGCACATGATCCGCTACGACCTGAACTGGACCTATTCGGACGACGAGCACATGGTCACTTATGAGGCCGGCGATTTCGTCACGCGCAGCCTGCCCGGCAATCGCCCGGTCCGCATGGCGGGCCTCCAGATATCGCGCGATTTCTCGGTGCGGCCCGACGTGATCACCTATCCATTGCCGGCCTTCGCAGGCGATGCGCGCCTGCCGTCAGCGGTCGACCTTCTCATCGACGGTTATCGCACCGGCGGCGGGCAAGTGGCGCCTGGCGCTTTCGCCATCGACGCGATGCCTGGGCTCAATGGTGCGGGACAGGCGACGCTTGCGGTTACCGACATGCTCGGTCGACGCGTCATGACCACCATTCCCTTCTATGTCAGCAACGACCTGCTTCGTCCGGGTTTGCTCGATTTCTCGGGATCGGTCGGGGTGCTGCGCCGGAACTATGGACGAAAGGATTTCGACTATGGCGCACTCGCTGCGACCGGCGCGCTGCGCTACGGCGTCTCGCCATTCGTCACGGTGGAGGGTTCGGTCGAGGCGAGCAGCGGATTTGTCGCGGCCAATCTGGGCGCGCTGGTTCAACTCGGCAATGCCGGCGTGGTGAATGCCGGCTATGCGCTGAGCGACGAGCATGGCGAAAGCGGCGAACGGCTGAGCGTCGGTTATCAATATCGCGCGCGCCGTTTCGGCTTCGCCGCCAGCCATGTCCGCGAGAGCGAGGATTTTTCGGATCTCTCCAGCCTGGGCGACCGCCACAGCGCACGGGTGACGACCACCATTGCCACCAGCCTTTCGAGCGACGCACTCGGCAATTTCGGCGCAAGCTATATCGCGACGAGTGATGGGCGCGGTCAGGATCTCGGCCTGGCGAGCGGATCATGGTCGATGCCGCTTGCAGGTGGAGTCACACTTTTCACGTCGGGCACCTATGAGGTTCGCCGCCGTCAATGGGCGGGCGCGTTCAATCTCATCCTGCCGCTTGGCGGGCGGCGCGGTGTCGTTGCGGCCAGTGTCGCGCGCGAGGCGCGGGGCGCGACGACGCTGCGCGCCGATTATAGCCGTGCGGTTCCGGCGGGCGGCGGACTGGGCGGCAGTGCTACGCTGGCGCGCGCGTCCGATACGGGATTCTACGGCGCGGGCGAACTCGCATGGCGCACTGCCGCGATGGAAGTGCGCGGCGGCGCATTTGGGCGCGCGGACGATATCACCCGCTGGGCGGGCGTCAGCGGATCGATTGTCGCGATGGACGACGATGTGTTCGTTGCCAACCGTATCGCCGATTCCTTCGCGCTGGTGAACACCGGAGGCCGCGGCGGCGTGCCCGTGCACTACGAGAATCAGCTTGTCGGCAAGAGTGACGGGAACGGGCATGTCCTCGTGCCATGGGTCACCGCTTATTATGCCGGACGCTATTCGATCGATCCGTTCGGACTGCCGGCCGATGTCTCGGTGCCCGTGGTCGAGCAACGGGTCGCCGTGGCGCGGGGCAGCGGCGTGGTGCTGAACTTCGATATCAAGGCCATGCGTTCGGGCCGTATCACGCTGGTCGACGGCGCAGGCGCGCCGCTTCCCGTCGGCGCGGTCGCTTCGGTCAATGGCGGCGCGCCGCTTGCCATCGGATGGGACGGGCTGCTCTTCGTCGAGGCGCTCGAGGAATCGAACAGGGTCGCGGTCACATTGCCCGATGGCGGCCGGTGCAGTGCCGAAATTCCGGCGCCGGCACGGGATGTGGAGGTTGCGATGATCGGGCCGGTGACATGTCGCTGATCCGCGTCATGCTCGTCATGATGGGCTGCATTGGCGCGCTGGCGGCGGGTGATGCGCATGCGCAGACCTATGGTTCCTGCACCGTCGCCACGGCGAGCTCGAGCCTGGGTTCGGTCAGTTCCTTCGTCGCCGCCAGCACCGTTCAGCAGGGCAGCGGGTCGAGCGGGCTCGGCTGCAGTGCGATCTCGATCGCGACCACATCCTATCTCAAGGTTCGACTGGAGAGCTCGAGCTTCACGCTGGTCGGGCCGGGCGGGCGGACGATCCCGTTCGCGGTATCGTCCACGTCGGGTGGTGCCGCGATCCCGGCGGGGTCGGAGGTTGATTTCTCAAGCTTCGATCTGCTCAACCTGTTCTCGGGGCCGGGCGGTACGCTGCCGCTCTATTTCCGTACGACGCCCACCGCGGGGCTCGCGGCGGGCACATATCAGGGCAGCGTCAATCTGCGCTGGTATTTCTCGGTCTGCTCGCTGGGTGTGGCCGTCTGCCTGTCCTATTCGCAAAGCCCGGGCTTTGTCCGTCCGATATTGCTCACGCCCCTCAATTGGGGAACCGGTGTGCCGGTGACCATCAATATCTCGCTCACGGTCGAGAATGACTGCATCATTGCCGCGCCCGATGTCGAATTCGGCACGGTGGCGCTCGTTTCGCAGTTCAATCCGGTGACGCGAACCATTTCGATCCGGTGCAGCGCGGGGGCGAGCTATTCGGTGGGGCTGAGCAATGGCGACAATTATGCCGGCGGCTCGCGGCGCATGCGGCTCGATTCCAACTATCTGCGTTACGAACTCTATCAGGGCAGTTCCGGCTCGAACCGCTGGGGACCGAGCGGCGGCGAACGGCGCAGCAGCGCCACGGCCGACACCAATCCCGGCACTTATGACGGAAGCACGTTGCAGGGTTTCACCTACCGCGCGATCATCGATCCCGCACAGGCGACGCCGACCGCGGGCCGCTACCTCGACACGATCATTCTCGATGTGGTGTTTTAGAGCGATTTCGAGGCAGGCCGAATCGCCTGTCGACTCGGAGCCGCAGGCCAGCGAAGCTAAATCGCGGTAAACAAAGGAAAATTCAGGGTCGATCCGGTTCAATCCGAACCGGATCGACTCTAGCGGCCGGACTCGGGACTATTGTCAGAATGGAGGGGCGGGGCCGTTCGCTCCGCCCCTCCATTCTGTTTCGTTCAACTCGTAAAGTCGAGTTGCACCACCTTGTTCGGCGTTGCGCGGCAATAGATCGGAACCGACCGGTCGCCATCGGGATAGGTCGCGGTCAGATCCGCTTTGAAACGCCAGCCGCCATTGCCGGGTTCGGTGCTGGTCACCCGATCGAAGCGCAGCCGCGTCCCGCCGGTTGCGCCGATCTGGCGCGATGCCTCGAACAGGCAGGTCTGCATCGACGGCTTTGCAGCGGACGGAATCGACGCAAGATCGGCCGAGATCGCGGCGGGCGGACCCGGCGGATAGCTTGGCGGCGTTGCGGGCTCGCTGGTCTCTGCGGGGGCGTTCGTTTTCTTGCTCCGGCTCGCGAGCAACGCGACGAGGCCGGCCGCCACGGCGACGCCGCCGATGATCAGCCCGGTGCTCGGGCCCTTGTCCCTGTCGGGGCGGTCATTGCCCCAGTCATTTCCCCAATCATTGCCATATCCATAGGCGAAAGTGCCCCGGCAATTGCGCGAAACCCAGATCGAACGCCGGTCATAACCCCAGTTGCGTCCTTGCGAGCAGCTGCCGCCCCGGGTGAGCAATACGACGCGGTTCTCGGTGCGCGCGTTGCAGCGCGTGGTCCGGTTGTTGCGCGATTCACAGACGATCCGTCCGGCATAGCCGCGATCTCGATCATAGCCGGGATAACCCGGATTGGGTCGAGGTGGCTGGATCTCCGGGCGACCGGGAACGGGGTGGGGCAGCGGTACAGGGCGATCGGGAATCGGTCGAGGCAAAGGGACCGGTCGATCCTGCGGGGCCGGCCGTGTCTGAGCCATCAATGGTGCGATGGATTGCGCGGTCAGCGCGGTCGACAGAATGATTGCCTTGAGCGTGCCTCTCATGCCGAGTCTCCCATTTCTGAAAGCGATCCCATTTGGTCGTTTCGGCATCAGTATAGTTTGGTTGTTCGCGCGGGGTAGCTCAAATCACCCTAAAGAATGCGTCAAGATTCCAGCAGGTTTATTGTGTGGGATTCTTGGCGAAAATCCAATCGATCCAGGCGAAGACATGGCGGGATTTCACGCTTCGGATTGATATGAGCCGAAACGATCATGACCGGCACTGCCGAACGATACCCGGTCGAAAGGCCGATCTCCGCAGCATTGGGTCTGCTCGGCTATATCGCGATGACGGGCACGGTGCGTTTGGTGTCGCGGCGGGCCATGTCCCGCGCCGCTCTTTTGGCGAAGCGCGCGGCGCGCGCCAGATGCATGAGGCGCGCGAGCCTGTCCGAGGCGGCTTCGGCGGCGCGCAGCTCCAGTTTCCAGCGGCGAATGAGGGCGGCACGAAACGACATGATCCTCGTCTCCTTCGAGACGCATTCTTACAGCAAATTTCCCGCCATGGCGGCAGGGCCGACCGCAGGTCCGGAGCGTCACGTCGCAATTTCGATATGTCGGGGGATGATGGCCAGGCTGGCTGCCCGATTGCGACTCGCGGGATGGGGAAAGTGATGGAGGATGGGAAAAAAGCGCTGGCGGTCGTCTCACCGCCAGCGCTCATGTCGGACTTAGAAGCTGATGCCGACGCCCACCAGGCCCTGGTGGCGGCTGATATCGGCTTCGTAGTTGGAGTAGCGATACTCGACCTTGCCGTAGACCTTGCTCGAAATGCCGAACTGATAGCCGGCGCCGGCGCGCAGGCCATCGGCATTGTCGCCGGCGCGGGTGGTGGTCGCACCGTTCTTGTAGCTGGCGATGACGCGGGCGTTGGTGTAGCCGGCGAGCAGATAGAGCTTGCCGGTTTCGCTGAGGTTGTAGCCCATGCGGACAACGGCGCTCAGGTCGCGACCCGCGGCGACGCAGGCGCGATCGCCGGCGACGCTGACATCGCGCACGCATTCCTTCGTGGTCGAATCGTCGAAGCTCGCCTCGACGCCGATGAACATCGCGGATCCGATATTCTTGTCGAAGCCGACCGCAACGCCATAGCCGACGCCATCGCCGGACTCGCCGGCGACGCTGACATTGTCATAGGCGCCGTGGACTTCGGCGCGGACGCCTTCAGCGTGCGCCGCAGGCGCAGCGATGAGGGCTGCCAGGCTGGCAGTTGCGAAGATTATCGATTTCATAAAATTCCTCTTGAGTGGGTTTTGGGTCAGCCGTCCCAGTCACCTGACGGGGGCGCATCTAGGCGACGCCCCGTGTGGCTGCCACGGATTTCTGCCAAAAATGGATATATAATTACGATGTATTGTAATTTTACAACACATTGAGCGCTATATAATTTCTGAAAAAGTCAAGATTCATTTTCTATGGCCGGCACTAGCAGAATTGCGTGCCGCCGCCGAGCGCCACGTCGCGCCATATTGCGACAATGGCTGATCGAGGCACGAAGCATCCGTCGGATCATCGCCCGAAATCGCGCCCATGAGCGGGCGGGCACCCATCGGATCGCGCGCAATTTCGCGTTGCGCTTGTCATTCCCGCCACTTATCTCGGGGCTGTCGCGCAGTTTCGGAGCGAGCCGTGCGCGAGGGCTCGCCACGACCGCCGATGATCCTGATCATCTTTTGAAGGAGCCGGGATTGGCACGTACCCAGGCAGCGGATTTCGAACAGCGTCGCGAAGCGATCGTGGAAAGGGCGGCCGGGCTTTTCGCCCGTGCCGGCTTCAACGGTGCGTCGCTCGCCGACCTGGCTGCCGCCTGCGATACGTCGAAGTCGCTGCTCTATCATTATTATCCCTCGAAGGAGGATATCCTCTACGCGGTGATGGCGTCGCACATCGACAAGCTCGTGGCCGACGTCGATCAGGTCATGGCGCGCAAGGCGGATCCTGCCATCATGCTGGACCGGCTGCTTCATGCCTTCATGCACCATTATGTGGGCGCAGCCGAGCGCCAGAAGGTATTGCTCAACGAACTCGACAATCTGCCCGCCGAACGCCGCGCCGAGATTGTCGGCAAGCAGCGCAGGGTTATCGAGGCAGTCCAGTCGCTGCTGACCGCGCTCCACCCATCTCTTGCACGCAATGCCGCGCGGGCCCGCGCGCAGACCATGCTGATCTTCGGCATGATCAACTGGACACATACCTGGTGCGATCCCGATGGCCCGGTCAGCGTCGACGAGATTGCGGACATAGCGCTGGCCGCAGCGCTTGCGCCGGTGGCCGGCGCCTAGACCAAGATCAAGCGATCAGCCTCTAGAGCATCGTGCGGGCGGTGGCTTCGCTCTCGGCGCGGCACGGTCGCGCCGATACCGGCCGGCTGAGTCTGCCCCTCTAAAGAGCGGAAATATGTTCGGCGCGCGCGACATTCTCGACATGGCTCGTGCGCATCTCGGCCAGCGCCGCATGCAGCGTCTCATCGCGGATGCGCGGCAGCAGCGCGCTGAGCGTGCGGACGACCCAGCGCTGGCCGCGATTGAGGAAGGCAAGCCGTTCGGCGGGGGCGGGGATCGCCATCGCCTTGGCATAGAATGCGCCGCAGCGCCGCGACGGGGATCCGCCCAACCGCAATATCTGTGTGCGCAGCATCACGCACCATCGGGTTTCGTCGCGCTGGATCGCGTGGAGCAGCGTCCGCATGGCTGGTGGTGCGTCGCGCTTGCTATGCGATGTGACGCGAGCGCCGGCGCGCTCGGCCTCGAGCAATGCGTTCAGGGCGGCCAATATTTCGGCGCGATCGGCATAGCCCATATAGGCGTCGCTGCCCTGATCGGCATAGCAGACGGGGGAGGCGGGTTCGTCGCTCATCCCGAAATCGCCGCCGCGGCGCGCAAGCCGCCGCGGATCCGCGCCATTACTTCGAGAAAGGTTCGGGCGATGCCGATATCTATGACAGCAGTCCTTTTGCATTAATTGCACAATAATATTCATTTTCTTGAAGGGAATAACAGGTCGATGATCCTCGACAAGGAGGCGTCACCGATGGAGCATCCCGGCGTCATCAGGCCATATTGACCCGATCCGGAGCCCGGCCGCGATCGATCGGCCGGCCAATCATCCGCCCACGAACACTCAAGCAAGATATCGGCCGGAACAGGTCAATCCCGACCTGGGGTCTGCTTTCCGAACCAAATGCGCTGAAACGAGAAAGGAAAACTACTGCTCTGAGATGATGCTTGCGTGAAGTTTTCTCGCTCTAGGGTCTGCAAGAATTAGAAAGCCTATCTCTTCGGGCCAGTATTACTGGCTTGCGGTCGCGGTTGGATCGGCCAATTTGTCGACGACCCGATCGCTCGTTCGTCCCACTCGGTGAGGAATCGGCAACGGCAAGGCATGCAGCAGAGGAAAGGCAATATGAAACTCCCGCAGACTCTCGTCGACGAGTATCATCAGAACGGATTCCTGGTGATCCCAAATCTCTTTTCGGCGGAGGAAATCTCGGAAATTCGCGGCGCGATGGAGCGGGTGTTCGAGCAGGATGATCCTGCCAACGTCAAAGAGAAGAAAAGCGGTGTGGTACGTACGGCCATGGGGTTGCATCTGCGCGACGAGATCTTCGCGCGTCTGGTCCGTCATCCTCGACTGGTGGAGCCGGCCCAGCAGATCGCGGGCCCCGACCTCTACGTCCAGCAGGTCAAGATCAACGTCAAGGCCGCGTTCGAGGGCGAGCAGTGGCAATGGCATCAGGATTTCTCGACGCATCGCGAGGATGACGGTGTGCCCGAACCGCTCGCGCTCAATCTGCACATTTTCCTCGACGACGTGACCGAGTTCAACGGCCCGCTCTATTTCCTGCGCGGCTCGCACAAATTCGGCAGCGTCGCCACCTGGCACGACAATGTCTCCACCAGCTACCCGCTCTGGGTGGTCGAGGAGGACAAGGTCCGGGAGATCGCCGAGACCTGCCCGGTGGTGTCCGCGACGGGAGGGGCGGGAACCGCGCTGATCTTCGGTGATTGCCTCGTCCACGGATCGCCGCCGAACATCTCGCCGTGGAACCGGAGCATCTTCTCGCTCATCCTAAACCCGGTCGGCAACGCATATACCCAGGAGAAGCGGGAGGATTTCCGCCATCACCGCGATCTGACGCCGGTTCGCCCGCTCTCCGATGACTGTCTGCTCGAACCGGCGGCCTGATCGCCGGCCACGGCCGGGATCCTTCCGGCTTCAGCAAGGGGCGGGCGCGCCCGCGCTCGGCGCGGACCGCGCCGCCACCAACGAAAGATCAAGATCATGACTATATTGGCGCGCCGATCCTGGGTCGGCAGCGAGAGCGAAGACCTTGTCCAGTCGATAGCGGTCTCGGTGGCCGGCACGTCGTCGGACGCGATCGACGACCGGCTCCATCGGCTGATCGACGAGAACCGGCGGATTCACGAGGTCGAGTGCGTGAACCTCAATCCAGCGACGAATGCGATGAACCCACGCGCCGAACAGGTGCTGGCCAGTGGTCTGGGAAGCCGCCCCTCGCTGGGATATCCCGGCGCCAAATACGAGATGGGCCTGGAGGCGATCGAGCAGATCGAAGCCATCACGGCGCAGCTTGCGGCGGAGGTCTTCGGCGCGCGCCATGTCGAGTTCAGGCTGGCGTCGGGTGCGATGGCGAACCTCTACGCCTTTATGGCGACCTGCAAGCCCGGTGACAGCATCATCGCGCCGCCGGGCGCGATCGGCGGGCATGTGACCCATCACGGTGCCGGGGCGGCGGGTTTCTACGGGCTCGACATCCACGCCGCACCCGTCGATGCCGATGGCTACACCGTCGATGTCGCGGCACTGGCCGAACTCGCCAGGCAGGTCCGGCCAAAGCTGATCACCATCGGCGGCAGCCTGAATCTGTGGCAGCATCCGCTGCGCGAGATCCGCGCGATCGCCGACGAGGTCGGGGCCTATGTGCTGTTCGATGCGGCGCATCTGTGCGGCGTCATCGCGGGCCAGGAATGGCAGCAGCCGCTGCGCGAGGGTGCGCATCTGCTGAGCTGCAGCACCTATAAGAGCCTGGGCGGTCCACCCTCGGGGCTGCTCATGACCGACGATGCCGTGCTGGCGGAGAAGATCGAGGCGATCGCCTATCCAGGCCTGACCGCGAATTTCGACGTCGCGAAGACGGCGTCGCTGGCGATCGCGCTGCTCGATTGGAAAGAGTTCGGTGCCGCCTATGCGAAGGAGATGCGGGCGACCGCGTCCGCGCTCGCGCAGGCGCTCGACGAACGCGGCGTTCCCGTCCTGCGCGGATCGAGGGGCTTCACCGAATCCCACCAGCTCGCGGTGCGCGCGGCCGGCTATGGCGGCGGCCACAATGCGGCGAAACGCCTCCGCGGCGCCAACATCCTCGCATCCGGCATCGGGCTTCCCATCGATCCCGTGGCCGACGACTTCAATGGACTGCGCTTCGGTACGCCGGAGATCGTCCGTTGGGGAATGACGGCCGCCGATATGCCCGAGCTGGCGGATCTGGTTGCCGAGGGATTGGCGGCGAACGACCCCGCGGCGCTCGCCGAACGCGTCACCGCGTTCCGATCGCGATTCCGGACGCTGCATTTCGTGCGGAGCTGAGTCAGCCGGGCAGGGCCAGCAAACCCTATGTCATTCCCGCGAACGCGGGAATCCAGCTATTCTGTGAAGCATCAGAAAGAAGAAGAAGCTGGATTCCCGCGTTCACGGGAATGACAATTGGGGTGTCTGAATCCGGTCGATCAAATCCCAGCATCATCGCGGCGCAGCCGCTCAGCCTTCCGGCGGTCTTGCTTGCTCCAGGATCCAGTTCAGGAAAGTCTCGGCGGCATCGGACAGCGGGACGGCCGCCTTGGTCAGCAGATAGAATTGATTGTGCGCGGTCACCCGCTTGTCGGACAGGATCTGAAGCTTGCCCTGTTCGAGCAGGTCGCCGAGCAGCGAGGTGTGGCCGATCATGAAGCCGCGCCCGCTCACTGTCGCTTCGACGGTCATCGAATAGAGCGAAAAGGTCTGGGTGATCAGATTGTCCGGGCGCATCTGGCCGGTGCTTGCCAGCCAATCGTCGAAATCATTCTGCCAATATGTGTCGACCATCAGCGGCGCCCCGACCGGCAATCCACGCTCGTCTATCTCGGATGCCTCGATCAGCGCCGGGCTCGCCATGGGAACGAGTTCGTCGAAGAACAGCTCACGATATTCGCAGCCGGGAAATGGCGGCCTGCCATAACGGATCGCCACGTCGAAATTCGAGGTGCGGAGATCGATCACGACCGGGTCGGCCCAGATTTCGACGGTCGCATTGGTATGGAGCTTGTGGAAAAGGTCCATGCGCGAACCCAGCCACAATTGTGCCAGCGCGGGCAATATGGTCAGCCGAACCGCTCTGGCGGTTTGCGTCGACGTGATTTCCTGCGTCGCAAGCGTGAGTTGCTCGAGCGATGGCCGTACGCGCTGCGCGTAACGTTTGCCCGCTTCGGCTTCACGCCCTGGGGGTAACGCTGAAAGAGGCTGACACCCAGGAACGCTTCGAGCGCCTTGATCCGCTGGCTGACGGCGCCCGGCGTTACGCCCAGGCGCAATGCCGCCAGCGCGAAACTTTCGGTCGCGGCTGAAAATACGCGGAGCCAGTCGAGGTTGGGCAGGTCGCGCGACATTAGGCGTTCTCTGCCTTCCCGGTCTCATGATTTTTCATTTTGCGCCCCCCTGATTTCCACAGTGTCGCGATGTGATGCTCAGATGCGCCATTTCAATAGAGTGTCATCGTAAAGCAGATGGTCGGATTGACAAGTCCAATCTTCGGAATTCGATAGATTTTCTATGTGTTGACGACTATGATGATACCGTTCGCATATTGCTCACCCGTATCGTCTTCAGTCCCGGACCCCGACCATGACCATCGCACAGCACTGGATCATCACCCCCATCGGTCACGACCTTCTGCGCGGCGCGATCGAGATCGAGCGGACGGCGCAAGGGATATTGCCGCACCGCCTGCCGGCCTGGGCGCGTGCGCAGTGCGCGGATCCGCTGCTGGCGATGACCGAAAGCCAGCCATCGGGAGTCCGCCTGGTCTTTCGCACTGCCGCGACTGCCATCGCGTTGGACGTGCTGCCGACCAGGCGCATTTATGCCGGTTTTCCCCCACGCCCCGATGGGGTTCATGACATGCGCGTCGATGGCCGGCCGGTGGGCCGGGCCAGCGTCGCGGGCGGCAATATCATGCGCATCGACATGATGACGGGCTCGGCCGTGACCGAAACCGGCTCGCCGGGAAGCGTGCGTTTCACCGATCTGGCGGAGGGGGACAAGACGGTCGAGATCTGGCTGCCGCATAATGAAATGACCGAGTTGATTGCGTTGCGCACCAACGCGCCCGTCGCGCCCGTCGCCGAAACGGGCCGCAAGACCTGGCTGCACCATGGCAGCTCGATCAGCCATGGTTCGGACGCTGCGAGCCCAACCGGTATTTGGCCGGCGGTCGCCGCCTTGCTCTCCGGCGTCGAACTGATCAACCTGGGGTTTGGTGGCAACGCGCTGCTCGATCCCTTCACCGCGCGCACCATGCGGGACACGCCGGCCGATCTGATCAGCGTCAAGCTCGGCATCAACCTGGTCAACACCGACGCGATGCGTCTGCGCGCCTTCGGCCCGGCCGTTCACGGCTTTCTCGATACCATCCGCGAGGGGCATCCGGCGACACCGTTGCTAGTCGTTTCTTCGATCCTTTGCCCGATCCATGAGGACACTCCCGGGCCGACCGCCCCCGATCTTGCCGATGGGCAATTGCTGTATCGCGCATCAGGCGATCCGCGCGAAGTCGCTGGCGGCAAGCTGACACTGAGCGTCATTCGCGACGTCCTCTCGCGGATCGTGGTGGAGCGCGCCGTGGCTGATCCGAATATCCATTATCTCGACGGGCGCGCACTTTACGGGGAAGCCGACCATGCAGCCTTGCCTTTGCCCGACAGGCTGCATCCCGATGCGGCGACACACCGGCTGATCGGTGAGCGTTTCGCCGGGCTGGCCTTTGCGCCCTCCGCGCCGCTCGATCCGGCGTAAGGCAAAGTCAGTCTAGCCCTGACTTGGAGCTAAACCTCCGTTTTAAGCCAGTAAGAATGAGAATATCTTAGGCTGCGAGTCAGCAATACTCGTTTGCGCGATCGGGTCGATTCCCGCCAGATTGCCGGCGCGCCAGGAACCGCACGACAAGAATGCGGCTGCGATCGAACGAAAGGGGCGGGCCGACAGCATGAACCGGAGAGAATATCTGTGTGCCGCCATGGGCGCGGCGGCGGCGGGCGCGCTCGCCCGTCCTGCGAGCGGCCGGACGGCGGACAGGGCGGAAGCACGGCGGCTCCAGGATTCGACCTTGCTGGTCGACGGGCTCGATCCGTCCGGGCTGACCGAGAAATATCTCGGCATGATCGAGGCAGCGGGAGTCGATTGCTGGCATCAGAGCATGGGCGGTTTCGACAGCTTCGTGAACCTGCTGCATTTCTGCGACAAATATTCCAGCCGCATCGTCCAGGTCGGCACTGTGCGCGAGATACGCGCGGCGCAAAAGGCGGGGAAGGTCGGGCATCTGTCGGGCTGGCAATCGGCAGAAACGCTGATCCGCGACGGCGATACGGTGATGCCGGCAATCAGGAACCTGCGCGCCTATCGCGAGCTGGGCTTGCGGATCTGTGGCCTCGTCTACAACACGGCCAGTGCGTTCGGCGGCGGCGCGCTCGACCCGAGCGTGGCCCTTACGCGCGCCGGCAAGCGGCTGGTGGAGGAGGTCCACAAGCAGAGGATCGTCCTCGATGTCGGTGGGCATTCGGGGGAGCAGACCTCGTTCGACGCGATCGAGATCTCGCAGGGCGTGCCGGTCATCTGCTCGCACACCAATTTGCGCGCGCTGGTCGACAATCCACGCAACATGACCGACCGGCTGATCGAGAAGATCGCGGCGACGGGCGGCGTCATCGGCCTGACCAGCGTCAACGATTTCCACGCCCGCAGCGTGAAGGACGAGAAGATCCCGGTCACGCCCCAGGTCGCGCTGGACAAGCATCTGGACCAATATGACTATCTGAAGCGGCTCGTCGGCGTCGATCATATCGGCCTGGGACCTGACTTCATGTTCGACCGGCCCGATCTGGTCGCGATCATTCCCGAACTCTGGCCGCCCGACGTCTACAGCAACAATCCGCCATGGTTCATGGTGAAGGACTTCGGCACGATCAGCGAATTGCCCAACGTCACCCAGGGGCTGATGCAGCGCGGCTGGTCTGACGCGGAGATCCGCAAGGTGCTCGGGGAGAATTGGCTGCGCGTCTACGAAAAGGTCTGGGGCGCCTGAACAAGGCCGAGACTTCGACGATTCAAAATGAAAAGAGTTGGGAGATTGTCTGTGGCGCGTTCGAGACCTGAGCGGTCTGGTCATTTCGGCCTTTATATGGCCGCCCAGTGCGCTGGCCGTTTCGGGCGCGGGCGTGATCGCGTCGTTGGCGGAGGCGCAGGGCGTCACGACGGAGGATGTGCGGATCAATGCCTGGTTCAATGCCAAGTTCGAGGAGCAACTCGATTTCAGCCCGATGGGCCGCTCGTACATGGGCGACAAGAAGGCTTACGACAAGGTCGACGAACCGGCGGACATGGATGCCTATATCGCGCGGATCAAAGGGCTTTCGCGCGCGCTGCTTCAGCGCCTCGAAACGGCGAAGCTGAATGCCGCCGCTGGATCGCGTCCGCCCAGATTCGCTTATGACGGCGCGATCAAGCAGGGATATGCGCTGATCGCCGGCGCGCCCTTCGATGGCGTGGGCGACAACAGCGTCTGGACCGATGCGCAGGCGAAGGCGGACGCGCTCGTCAAGGCGGGCAAGATCGATCAGACACAGGCCGACCGGTACAAGGCGGCGGCGCGCAAGGCGCTGCTCGAGGATTGGGGGCCGGCCTATCGCCAGATCATAGGCTGGCTGGAAGCGGACCGGTCGAACACCGATGTGGTCGCGACCGGGGTCGGCAAGAACCCCAACGGCAAGGCCTATTATGCCGAGCGGCTGTTCGAGTCGACGACGACCGCGGATCGGATCCACCGGATCGGCCTGTCCGAAGTCGCGCAGATCAAGGGCAAGATGGAGGCGATCAAGCAGCAGGTCGGCTTCAAGGCCAGCTTGCGGGCCCTCTTCAAGTTCGTCCGCAACGGGGGCTGGAGTTTCACCGATCCGGCGCGGTTCGTTCCAGCTTATATCGTCTTCGTCGGACTGACCGGCATCGTTTCCGCCACCGCCCGGGGACTGGGCGAGGAGATCGGCTGGCGCGGCTTTCTCACGTCGTATCTGCACGCCCGCTTCGGCTATACCGGCGGAACCCTGGTGACGGGCGTCATCTGGACGCTGTGGCACGTGCCGCTGATCCTGTTCGCCAATTACAACAATGGCGCGCCCAGCGTCTTCGCGCTGACCTGCTTCTTCATCATGGTGATGAATCTGAGCTTTATTATGACCTGGCTCAGGCCCAGATCGGGCAGCGTCTGGCCCTGCGCCATCCTGCATGGCAGCCACAATCTGTTCATCCAGCAGATCTTCACGCCGCTGACGTCTCCGCGGGGGAGTCTCACGGCTTATGCGATCGACGAGTTCGGTTTCATGATCCCGGCCGTCACCTTCGTGGTGGCGCTTGTCTGTTGGCTTTACCGCGACCGGGCGATCGCCGCCGATCGCGCTCTCGAATCCCTTTAGGGTGAGAATGGCTAAGCCTGTGCCGCAAGAATAATCATTTGCACATCGGTCGGGTTCTGAAGACTAGTCGCGCCCTCAGAGAGGGGCGAAATGTCATGAATATCGCAGGCGCAACCGCTCTGTCCGCCGAAGTTCCGGGCGAACTTCGAAACATCATCCAGACATGATCTTCCGTCCGTTTCGAGGCGGAGATTGAGAAAAGAACCGGCGACAGACCAGCCGGACCTAATCCTTGGGAGGTAATAGAGTGTATCGATCCATCCGCTTTCGCGCCGTACGGCTTGGCCTTTGTCTCGCTGCCGGTTCGGCGCTGGCAGCGGCATGTGCCGCGAACGCGCAGGACGTCGACCTGTCGACGGACGAAGCCCGTGCCAATGACGGCGAAATCGTGGTCACTGCCCGGAAATCCAATGAACGGATTCAGGATGTGCCCGTTTCGCTGACCGCGGTTTCGGCCGACACGCTGCGCGATCGCGGCGCGGTGGATGTGAAGGACGTGCTGCGCAGCGTGCCGGGCCTCGCCAATTCGGGCACAGAGCGCGGCCTGTCGCGCTACAGCATCCGCGGCCTCAGCACCTATGCCTCCTCACCGACGGTCGGAATCTATCTGGACGATGTTTCGCTGGTGACGATCTCGACGACGTTCAGCGGCGGCTATGATCCGATGTTCTTCGACGTACAGCGGCTGGAAGTGCTGAAGGGGCCGCAGGGCACGCTCTATGGCGGCAGCGCGATGGGCGGGGCGATCAAATATGTGAGCGCGACCCCCGATCCGAGCCGGTTCAGCGTCGATACTGCGATCGGCGCCGCGATGACCGCGCATGGCGGCCCGTCCTATAATGGCGAAGTGGTGGTGAACGCCCCCATCGTCCAGGACGTGCTCGCGATACGCGCGGGCTTCTATTATCGCCATGACGGCGGCTATGTCGACAATGTGCCCGGCGACATGCAGGATACGCTCAAGTCCAGCACGGCTTTCCCTGTCTTCACACCGTTCCGCCAGGATGCGCTTTCCAGCCGGCGGACGAAGAACCAGAATTTCGGCGACACCTATGTCGGCCGGCTTTCGCTGGAATGGCGGCCGGACCCGAGCTGGGTCATCCGTCCGCAGATCTTCTACCAGGATTACAAGCAGGCGGACACGGGGCAGATCTTCCTCGGTCGTTCGGACATGAGCTCGTCCTATCGGATCGCGCAGCCCAGTTTCGACAGCTCGGGCATCTACAGCCTGAACGTCGAGAAGGATTTCGGCGGCGTGAAGGCGACTTCGCTCACCGCCTATTTCGATCGCAAATTCAGCTATGTCCGCGATTACAGCTTCTTCATCGGCGGTCTTGTGCCCGCGCTGTATCCCAATGTCAGCCGAAATGTCTCGGACAGCGACACCGGCACGTTCAGCCAGGAATTGCGGCTGGCATCGAACGGCGGCAAGGACGCGCGCTTCAAATGGCAGATCGGCGCCTATTATTCGGACCAGGATGACCGGCTGATCCAGTCGGTCAACACGGCCGGCGCCACGCCGATCGTCGGAACCGAGCTGGTCTATTTCGGCGATACCTTCACCAACACCAAGCAATATGCGCTGTTCGGCGAGGCGAGCTACACTTTGTTCGACGGCTTCGACGTCATCGCCGGCGTGCGCGTGTTCAAGATCGACCAGCGCGTCGACATATTGGGCGACGGCCCGTTCAACGGCGGCCTGACCGAGATCAAGAACCGCCGCAGCAAGGAGGATGGCGTCAATCCCAAGGTTGGCCTGTCGTACAAGCTGGCACCGGACAATATGGTCTACGCGTCGGCCGCCAAGGGCTTCCGACCCGGCGGACCCAACCGGTTCCGCATCAATCCCGATCTCTGCCGCGTCGATCTGGACGAGCTGGGTATCGACAATGCGCCCGACAGCTTCGGGTCAGACAATCTGTGGACCTATGAGGCCGGCACCAAGAACATGTTCGCCGGTGGCAAGGTGATGGTGAATGCGTCCGCCTATTTCACCGACTGGAAAAAGATCCAGCAGGCGATCGGCTTGGCGAGCTGCGGCTTCGGCTTTACCGACAATATTGGTAGCGCGGAGGTGAAGGGGTTCGAGCTCGAAGCGCGTGTCGAGCCGTTGCGCGGTTTCCAGATCGGCGGCACCGCCGCTTATACCAAGGCGACCGTGACCGAGGCGGTGCCGGGCACCTCCGCCCATGTCGGCGATCCGTTGCCCAATGTGCCGAAATGGATGGCGACGGCCTATGCGGGATATTCGTTCGAACTGCCGGGCATGTGGAATTTCGATATCCGCGGCGAATATCAATATCAGGGCAAGGCGCGCTATTCGTTCGATCCCGATCTGCCGGTGACCTTCCCGGGCGGCATCGCGGGCAATATCCCCAATCCGATCGAGTTCCGGGAAAGCTATCAGGTCGTGAACCTGTTCGCCTCGCTCAGCCATGAGGATACGGCGATCCGACTCTACGCCAACAACCTGTTCGATGTCCGGCCGCAGCTCGATGTCGAGCTTGGCGGGGGCGTGGACCGTTTCTCGACGATCCGGCCGCGCACCATCGGCATCGAGCTGCGCCAAGGCTTTTGACGATTGGCGCGCTTTTGACGATCGGCGCGCCTGTCGGTGGCAGGCGCGCCCGTTCGCGGCATCGGGAAGAGGGCGAGATGATGATCGGATATTGGGTGAAGCGGACTCTTCGGCGGCTGACGCCAGCGGTCGGCCTGTTCTCGATGCTCCTGACGGGCTGTGGTGGCACGGACGGGCAGGGCGGGGGCGCTGCCTGGCAACAGGAAACCGCGCATTATTATCTCGCTTCGCAGATCGATGCATCGAACGCGCCCAAGCTGGGCGTCGCCTGGGAGTTCAAGGATTTTGTCGTGCGCGGCCGCACGCATCGCGGCGTCGAGGCGACGCCGGTGGTGGTCGACGGCGTGATGTACACCAGCGGCCCGTGGAGCGTGGTTTATGCGCTCGATGCGAAGACCGGCAAGCTGCTGTGGCAATATGATCCGGAGGTCGACGGCCAGTTCGCGCGGCGAACCTGTTGCGACGCGGTCAATCGCGGCGTCGCGGTCGCCGACGGCGTTGTTTATGTCGCGACGCTCGACGGCTATCTGGCGGCGGTCGACGCCAAAACCGGCAAGGAGATGTGGAAGGTCGACACGATCACCGACCGCAGCCGCAGCTATGCCATCACCGGCGCGCCGCGGGTCGCGGGCAATGTGGTGGTGATCGGCAATGGCGGCGCGGAAATGGGTGTGCGCGGCTATGTCACCGCGCTCGATCGCAAGACCGGCAAGCTCGCCTGGCGCTTCTTCATCGTGCCAGGCGATCCCGCCAAGGGGCCGGACGAACATCCCGAAGTGACCGAGGCACGCAAGACCTGGGATCCCAAGTCGCGCTGGGATCTGGGTGGCGGCGGCACGGCGTGGGATTCGATCGTCTACGATCCCGACACCAACATCGTCTATATCGGCACCGGCAATGGCAGCCCGCATCCGGCCTGGTCGCGCAGCCCCGCGGGCGGCGACAATCTCTATCTGTCCTCGATCGTCGCGCTCGACGCCGATAGCGGCCGCAAGAAATGGCATTACCAGACCACGCCGCAGGATAGCTGGGACTATACCGCCACGCAGAACATGATCCTGGCCGATATCAAGATCGGCGACCGGCTCCGAAAGGTCATCATGCAGGCGCCGAAGAACGGATTCTTCTACGTGCTCGACCGCGTGACCGGCGAATTGCTGTCGGCGGAGAAATACACGATCGTCACCTGGGCGGATCGCGTCGACCTGAAGACCGGACGTCCGGTCTTCACTGCGCAGTCCGATTACAGGAATGGAGAGAAGCTGGTCTGGCCGTCCGAGGCGGGCGGGCATAACTGGCCGCCCATGGCGTATAATGCGGGCACGGGCCTCGTCTATATCCCCGTCCTGGAAGCACCAATGACCTTCAAGACGGCGCCGCAGCCCTATCGGGACTATTCGATCGTCCAGGGCGTCCAGACTTCTTTGCCCGGACTGCTCGAAATGTTCGGGCTCGAAGCGCCACCCGTGCCGAAGGGCCAGCCCAAGCCGAAATTCGAACAGGTGCTGAAGGCCTGGGATCCGGTGAAGCAGAAGCTGGTCTGGAGTTCGAAGGTGATGCCCTTCTGGAGCGGCGGCGTCATGACCACCGCCAACGGCTTGGTCATCCAGGGCTCGGCCGACGGCTATCTGACCGTCTATGACGGGCGCGACGGCAAAATTCTCCACCGGATCAACATCGGCACCGGGATCATGGCTGCGCCGATGACCTATGAGATCGACGGCACCCAATATCTGGCGGTCGCCGCGGGTTTCGGTGGTGCCATGAACGGCGGCTATCTGCCAGGCTGGGCGGCGGCGGAGCGTGAGAATGGTGCGCGCCTGTTGGTCTTCAAGCTGAATGGCGCCTCGCAGCCGGCATTGCCGCCTTTGCTTGCCAAGACGCCGCTCGTTCCCGCGCCCGCCAAATATCGCGGCACCCCGGCCCAGGTCGCGCGCGGCGAGCAACTCTACACGCGCAACTGCGCCCGTTGCCATGGCGGTGCGGACCTGCCGGGCGGCTATCCCAATCTGTGGACGATGACGCCGGAGACGCACGACGCCTTCATGCAGATCGTGCGGGAAGGGGCTTTCGCACAGGCGGGCATGGCGTCGTTCGGCGATGTCCTGAGCGAGCAGGATACCAGGGACATCCACGCCTATATCGCCGGGCCGATCGCCAAGTCGAAGCCCGAATCCAAAAGCCTGCATTGAGGGTCGTATGATGAAGCGTGCGTATTTCCTGCCGTTCGCGGCACTGCTTGGCCTGACGGCGCCCATGGCTGCTCAGGCGCAGACGGCGTCGCCTTTGGGGCTCGATGAAGCCCTGAAAATGGGTGGCGAAGCGCTGAAGCTCGCCAGGGCCAGGGGGCGCCCGGTCTCCGTCGTGATCGTCAATCGCGAGGGCCGGGTCATCACCGCGATGCGGATGGACGGCGCGTCCTTCGTTTCGCTCGATGTGGCGACGGCCAAGGCGACGACCGCCGCCGCCGTCGGTGCGCCGACCGAGGCGCTGGAAAGTGCGATCGATGCGGGCAAGACCTCGCTGCTGTCGGTGCCGGGGCTGAGCCTGATCACCGGCGGCCTCCCGGTGTTGCGGAACGGCCAGGTCATTGCCGGCGTGGGCGTCAGCGGTGGTTCGCAGGAAGATGATCGCACCATCGCGCAGGCGGCCGTCGGCAACTAACCACCTCCCGCTTGCGGGAAATGGGCGGGGCAGGGCGCGGGTGCTTCTGCAGGATTGATATGCCGCGCTGGTGATCGACGATCGATCCGGCCGTTTCGCGCGTCGTGCTCCAGGGAAAGTTTTTAATGAGCAAGTTACTCAGAAGAAAGACGATTCTGGTCGGTGACGAGCAGCCTGTGGATCAGCGCATGGCGCGGACATTGTCCTGGCCGCATCTGGTGGCTTTGGGTGTCGGTGCGATCGTCGGCACCGGCATCCTCACCCTGATCGGCGTAGGCGCGGATCGCGCCGGCCCCGCCGTGCTCATCTCCTTCGCGGTCGCCGGGCTGATCTGCGCCTGTGCCGCACTTGCCTATGCCGAGATGTCGACGATGATGCCGGCATCGGGCAGCGCTTACACGTACAGCTATGCCGTGCTGGGCGAGGTCTTTGCCTGGATCATCGGCTGGAGCCTCATCCTCGAATATTCGCTGGTGGTCTCGACCGTCGCGGTCGGCTGGTCGGGTTACGCCACGCCCTTGCTGCATGACTGGCTGGGCTATCCGCTCGAACTGGCCAAGGGGCCCGAGCTTGGCGGCATCATCAATCTGCCCGCCATCTTCATCATCGCGGTGGTGGCCGGTCTATTGTCGATCGGTACCAGGGAAAGCGCCACGCTCAATGCGGTGCTGGTGCTCGTCAAGATCGCGACGCTCACTTTG